>JANLWZ010000330.1:0-8380 GCA_031364865.1 Elusimicrobiota bacterium | reverse complement strand
TGAGACGTATCCATCAGCGCTTTCCCGAACTCAAGATAGTTCCCTCCACACCACCGCCGCCATCCGCTCCACCGGCTCGGCAGATGCAGCGATCCGCTTAAGAATAACTAGGTATTTTTGACGAGGATGTCCGAGAGGATGTCGGCCGCTTCATCGCCGCGGTCGGCGGCATTGGAAAGATGGCGGTATATCTCGCGCATTTTGATGATCGTGACGACGTCGGTCGTTGTAAAAAGCTCGGCCAGCGCTTCCCGATAAAGGTGCTCGATCTTGTTCTCCGACTTTTTGGCACGAATGATGTGCTCATGCATCCCGTTGGGCATGTGCCTGAGCGATTCCACCGCGGCCGTAATTTCGCGCGCGCCGTTAAAAAGAGCTTCCGCCATCTTCACCAGATGCGGATTGGTCTCCGCTTTAAAAAGCATCATTTCTTGAGCAGTGCTGTCCGCATAGTCAATCATGTCGTCGATGCTGCGCGAGAGCGAAAAGATGTCTTCGCGATCAAAGGGAGTCACGAGCGTCCGATTGAGGCCATCAATCAATCGACGTCTCAGTTCATCCGCATCCAGTTCGGCTTTTTTCACCATTTTGCCGAGCTCTTCCGACGGCTTCCGGACGAAATCACAAAGCAGCTTCATGCCCTCTTCACTCATCCGGGCCTGCTCGAGGAGCATCAGATAAAAGTCAAAACGCTTTCGAAACCACATAAGCAATAGACGCTGCTAGCGCCCCCGTTGCTGGAATCGTCAGGACCCACGCTAGAGCCATGCTGCCTGCCAGATCCCAGCGGATGGCACGCGGACGCACAGCAGCTCCAGCACCAATGACAGAACTCGACATCACATGACTGGTCGACATCGGAAAACCGGCAAGCGAACTCGCTCCCACCAAAGCCATGGTCGTACCTTCAGCGCAAAGTCCCTGCAGATCTTGTACGCGATAGAGACCTTTTCCCACCGTTTTGATCGTGCGCCGCGACCCAACAATGACCCCGATGCCAAGCGCGATGCCGCTGGCAAGACCCATCCAGGAGGGAAGCGCCGCATGAATGGCTGCGCCACCCATCGCGGCCATCGCGATGACCACGAGCGCCATGCTCTTTTGGCCATCGTTGCTGCCGTGGACCAGAGCAATCCCTGCGAGCGCGAGGATGTGCAGTGCACGCAGAAATCGACTGGCGGCCGGAGATAGATAACTGCCGATCCAATAGATCGCTTTCGAAACGATATAGCCGGCGAGCAACGCCACCAGGGGAACAACGGCCAGGCCGATCAGGATTTTAACGAGAACAGGCATCGACACAGCGCCCCATCCAAAATGCTGCCAGGTCGCCCCCAGAAGTCCACCGAGAAGCGCGTGACTGGACGAGCTGGGCAGGGAGTAATACCACATGGCACTGTTCCAAGCGAGCGTCCCGATCATCGCCGCTAGAAGTAAAACCAGAATCTCCTGCGAGGAAGCACCGATGGGAAAGGAGAACATGTGCTGGCCCAGCGTCCTGACGACCGCACGCCCCAGCAAAAACACTCCGAGCACTTCGCTGGCCGCGACGAGACACAACGCGGGAAGCGGCTCCATGACGCGTGTCATGATGACGGTCGAGACGATACCGCCGCCGTCAAGGAAGCCATTCGTCATGGCAAAGCAGAGGATAAGAACGACGAGCGACGCGAAGAGAATAGTCGTGGTCATGGTTCGACTCCGCGGTTCGACAAGCTCACCGCGCTGAGCAACGTCGAAGCGCTCACCCTGACCCTGAGCGAGCACTCTGTGCGAGTCGAAGGGGTCACGAGTTTACCGAGGCCGCTTCGATCACGCAGTTGCGTCCGGCGGCCTTGGCGGCATACAAGGCCCGATCGGCGGCCGCCAGAATCGCTTCCGGAGAATCGCCGTCGTGAGGAAAATGCGCGATACCAATGGATATGGTCACCGTGACGTTTTCCAGTCCAATGACAAAAGATTCGTTCGCGACGCGCTGCCGGATCTGGTCGGCTTTTATTTTAAGACCCGCCGCCTGGGAGCGCGGCAAAAGACAGACGAATTCTTCACCGCCAAATCGTGCAATCACGTCTGTTTCATAGAGGCCCTGCTGCAGACGATGCGCGACGGATTTCAAGACTTCATCCCCCACTTGATGGCCGTACGAATCGTTGAGCCGCTTGAAGAAATCGATATCGATCATGAGGATGGAGAACGTCGTGCGGAACGAACGTGCGCGCGCCACTTCTTCCTTAAGCCTTTCCTCGAAGGGACCTCGCCGCGATAGACCGGTCAGCCCATCCGTGCGCGACCGGAGGTCAAGCTCGCGATAGAGCTTGGCTTTCGCCATCGCAAAGATAAGTTGAACCCCAAAGTTAGCGGCATCGGCGAGCACCGTCGGCTGCTGATCGGCGGCGATGACGCTGATACGCATCAGGATGAGTCCAATTTTTTCGTGCAGCCGCCAGAGCGGTATGCCCAGAGCCCATACGCTGCGGCCCGCGTCAGACCCCGTCTGTGGAACAAACGTATGGAGGTAAGGCTCCTTTTTCAGCAAATCTTCTACGCGGGGTTCTGGAGCAACGCCGCGCCGCTGCACGAGCTGTAATTCACTCTTTTCATCGGTAAGGTAAAGGATCCATCCTTCAGCACGAAAGAAATGTTTGAGAGCCTTGTCCAGGCTGGGCGACATCTCCTCCCAGGAGTTGGCTTCCGCCAGCCGGCGCACCAGCTCGTATTGTTTAAGGCCATGATCGACCTCGGTCACTTTAATCGCAATGCGGCTTTTGAGGTCATCCACCACGCCCTTGATCTGTTGATGTTTTTCCTCCGCTTCCGTCTGGTCCTTGGCAATACGCTCCTGCCAGGTGCGGTGCGCAAAGACCCATCGCAGCGAAATCCCGAGAGAGACGCACGCCAGGAGTGCTTCGAGCGCTAAGACGCCGCCGTTGGCCAGCTGCAGAATAAGGATGCTCATCCAGGCGCCCAGGAGTAGCAAACCGCTGATGACCCAACCCATCATCCCCCCGTAATAAACGATGGCCATGGAGAGGACAACGCCGGAGGTAAACAGAAAGGTGGAGAGTCCGATGTTCATCCGATGACCCGATTACGGCCCGCTTCTTTGGCCTGATACAGTCGATAGTCGGCAACGCGAAGAAGCTGGCTGGCGATCGTCGCTTCCTGGGGAAAGTGAGAGAGGCCAATCGAAACGGTGACCCGTTCCTGAGAGGCCGCCTCCTGCCCAAATTGGAAAGTTTCCATCGAAATGGACTGTCGGATGTTTTCCGCGATCTCTCTGGCTTGAACCAGATTCACCTGAGGAACGATGATCACAAATTCTTCCCCTCCATAGCGCGAGACAATGTCCACCGGCCGCGCCAGGCGTCCGAGCACCTGCGAAAAGCGCACAAGGACCTGATCGCCGGCCGCATGGCCGTAGGTATCGTTGTAGCGTTTGAAATGATCAATATCCATCATCAGAAGACAGAATTCTGTCTGGTAGCGGCCCGCACGAAGAATTTCTTCCGCCAGACGTTCATCAAAGAATTTACGCGTATACAACCCGGTCAGATTATCGCGCACAGCGCCTTCCTGGAGTTTGGCGAGAAGCTGCAGGTTCTCAAGCGCCAGAGACGCCATCAGCGAAAGCGCTTCGAGTATACGTAGATCGCCAACGGTGAACATCTGCGGCTCAAAACCGTTCAGCCGGACAATGCCTACCAGTTGGCGCTCGACGATGATGGGCGCCGCAAGAATGGAACGCACTTCGTTGCCAGCCCGCACCGTTTTAAAACGGCCATCCTGCGCAAGATCCGTGACCAGGAGTGCCAGTTTTCTTTCCATCAGCCAGCGGTCCATGAGGTCTCGAGGTGCGGAGCCCGCAAAATAATGGATCGTGCCTTTGCTGATGATGGATCGCACAAACTCCATGAGACGCTGTCTGACCATGATGGGATCCAGAAGGCTTGCCAATTGCTGCACCGCATCGAACAAGTGACGCCTGAGAGCCGCCTGTTTTCCGAGATCCGCCAGGCGCTGATCGAGGCTTTCTCTTTCCTTATGCAGAGTCAGCGTGGTCTTCTGTCTTTCGTGGACGACATCGTTGAACGTCCGTTCGCTTTCCGCGCTTCGTGAAATAAATTTCTGCACCATATAGATGCCGGACCACAGCGGCACGATCTGCGCGGCCATCCAGAATTTTTCGGGGCCTTGCACAACTCCTGTCCCGCCAAATTCGATGAGCGTCACGAGCATCGCAAAGACGGCCGCCATTTCGATGGACACCATGACGGACGACGAAAGCACGAACGTAAAAAACAGCAGGGTTATGAGCGGATATTGGTCCGGCAGGGTGAAAAGGAGAACAGAAAGTCCGAAGAATAAGAGCATCCCCGGAACAAGAAACATCGCGCTTTTTTTCTGGACTTGCACGAAGTGCGTTTAACATGAACGAGCTGAGAAATCAATGGGAATCTGAATTTCGTCCGACGTCCGACGTCCGAAGTCCGACGTCGAACGTCGCACGTCGGACGATTCTTAAGCGGTTTTCTGCAGATGCTGCCTCAAGAAAGCTTCCAGCGCGGGGGCGGGTTGAGGACTGCTTAAGTGATAGCCTTGGATGGTCTCGCAGTGATGTTCGCGCAGCAGATTTTCCTGTTCCTGAGTCTCTACGCCTTCAGCGACCACATTCATTTTCAGAC
Source organism: Elusimicrobiota bacterium (assembly GCA_031364865.1). Taxonomy (GTDB): domain Bacteria; phylum Elusimicrobiota; class Elusimicrobia; order 2-01-FULL-59-12; family 2-01-FULL-59-12; genus JANLWZ01. The sequence continues at coordinate 3,698 of JANLWZ010000330.1, read as the reverse complement.
TGTGCGCGAGAACGATGACCGTATTCACGATGGCGACAGCGCTGGCATCGGTCGTCATTTCTCTAATGAAAGACTGATCGATCTTGAGGGTCTGAATGGGAAATTTTTTCAGGTAACTTAAAGACGAGTACCCCGTGCCGAAGTCATCGAGCGCCACTTTGACGCCCATGTCTTTGAGCTGCCGCAGCACGACATTCGTGTAATCTGCATTCTGCATGGCGACGCCTTCCGTAATTTCAAGTTCCAGCCATTTCGCCTCAAGCCCGGTTTCCTTCAGAATGCGCGCCACCGTATCCAGGAGTCCCTGATTTTGAAACTGCCGCGCAGAGATGTTGACGGCCATCGTCATGGGCGGCAATCCTTTCTTCTGCCATTCCTTATTCTGCGCGCAGGCCGTCCGCATGACCCATTCGCCGAGCTGCGTGATCAGGCCGATCTCTTCGGCAATGCTGATAAATTCATCGGGAAAGACAACGCCAAGGTCAGGGTGCTGCCAGCGCACGAGGGCTTCCGTGCCGACGATGGTGGAGTTCATCACATTCATCTGAGGCTGATAGTGCAGGAGGAATTCGCGGCGCTCGACCGCTTTCCGCAGGCTGTTCTCCAGGGCCAGACGTTCAAAAGCCCGGGAATTCATCGCCGGCGTATAAAGCTGATAGTTGTTGCGTCCCTGTTCCTTCGCTCGATACAACGCCGTGTCCGCATTTCGCAGTAAAGTATCGGCGTCTTCCCCGTCGTACGGATAGAGCGTGATGCCGATGCTCATCGTGAGATGAAGTTCGTTCGTTCCGAAATGGAAAGGGGGCTTGATGGCCTCGAGAACACGCTGCGCCGCGCGCACCGCACGGTCGGCCCGGTTAATCTGCGGCAGAAGGATGACAAATTCATCGCCGCCCATACGCGCGAGCGAGTCCCCATCTTCCAGAGTGGCCTGCAATCGCTCAGCGACGCCGCGCAGGACCTGGTCTCCCGCGCTGTGTCCGAGCGTATCGACAATGGTTTTGAAGCGGTCGAGGTCTACAAAAAGCACGGCCAGCATCTTTCGATTACGGCTTGCCTGCGCTAGCGCGACGGTCAGACGATCGCGAAACGTCGTTCGGTTGGGAAGATTGGTCAGCAGATCGTAGTGCGCCTGGCGTTCGATCGTGACTTCGGCGCGCTTACGATCCCGGCGGATCTCGGCCTCTCGCAGCTCACGCTCAATCGCCGGACAAAGACGTGTCAGGTTGCCCTTCATGACGTAATCCTGCACACCGGCTTTCATGGCTTCTGCCGCGAGGTTTTCAGAGATATTCTGGGAGACGAGAAAGAACGGGATGTCGTCGTATCCATTTTCGATCAGAAGATCGTGGGCTTCCAGGCCGGAGAAATGCGGCAAATTCTGATCGGCAATCACGATGTCCCATTTCTGCCGCGCGAGGCATATTTCCATCTCCGCGCCCGTCGTCACGCGTTCGCAGACGGGCTCATAGCCGCCACGACGCAGCTCCCGGTAGAGGAGCTCGGCATCGTCTTCAGAATCTTCAACTAAGAGAAGGCGTAGAGGGTTCGCCATATCAGGTGAGACCTATTATAAAGTTTTGCCGGAGCGCAGCAGGGTCTCAAAATCAGCCACCGGAATGGGCCGGCTGAAGTAATACCCCTGCATTTTGTCACAGTGATGCTTCTTAAGAATGGAAAGTTCGGAGGCGGTTTCGACGCCTTCGGCGACGACATCCATGCCAAGGCTGTGCGCGAGGACGATAACAGCCGAAACGATCGCTTCTTCTTTCGGGTCGGACGCGAGATCTTTGACGAAGGAGCGGTCAATCTTGAGGGTATCAATCGGGAAATGCTTCAAGTGACTCAACGAGGAATAGCCGGTACCAAAATCATCGAGGGAGATGTGCACGCCGAGGCTCTTCAGCTCGCGCAAAATGGCGAGCGTAAAGTCAGCGTCCTGCATGGCGTAGGTTTCCGTAATTTCCAGATCGAGGCACTGCGGGTCGAGCTTCGCCCGCTCGAGCGCGCTCGCGACTTTTTCGACCAGATCCTGATGGTGAAACTGGCGCCCGCTTAAGTTGACGGCCACGGTCAGGCGGGGCAGGCCTTTTTCCTGCCAGGCTTTATTCTGCGCGCAGGCGGTCTTCAAAACCCATTCGCCGAGGGGGACAATGAGGCCGCTCTGTTCAGCGACGGGGATAAACTCTGACGGCGGCATCATGCCCAGATCGGAGACTTCCCATCGCAAAAGCGCTTCCATTCCCACGATCTTGCCGGTCGCTATATCGACGCTGGGCTGATAGAAAAGTTTGAATTCCTGGTTATCTATGGCTCGCTTGAGCCGTCCGGTGAGGGCAAAATTGTGGGCCGCTTCGAGTCCGGCCTCAGATTTGGACGTCGGGTTAGACATGGCCATTAAGTTTTGCGTTGATTTATCAGCATTTCAAGGCTTTTTTTACATCGACCTATAGGATTAGTCCCGTCCCCAGTATTTGCCCCCTGCGGGGGCAGTCATGGTCGGGACTACCCCATCCACTGGACTTTATATGAGGAAATGGGGTTAGATATCGGCGTGAATCTCAAGAAATTTATCGCCGCTTCGATCCTCATCTTACTCCCTTTTGTGGCTGTGCGCAGCGCGAAGAAGACTCCATGGGGAGGTCTACAGAGCACACCCCCCGCCAGGCAAAAAGGCGAGGCGAATGCCAAACTGGTCATCGTGGAGTTCTCAGACTTCCAGTGTCCCAATTGCGCGACCATCCAGCCGGCGATCCATCAATTTTTGGAAACCTATAAGGGAAAGATCAAATTTGTCTATAAGTATTACCCCCTCACGCGCATCCACAAGCATGCCATGACGGCCGCGCGCGCGGCAGAGTGCGCCGCGCGGCAGGAAAAATTCTGGCCGATGCACGATCGTCTTTTCCAATGGCAGGGGCAGTGGTCGCCTATGGCGGATGCCACCGCCGCCATCAAAGATCACGCCAAAGCCGTCGGGCTGGATATGCCGAAGTTTGAGGCGTGCTTTGCCGATCCCTCTATCCAATTTGCCGTCGAAGCGGATGCCCAGGAGGCCAAGGCGCGAGAGGTCGCCGCCACGCCTACCTTTTTCGTCGGAGAACAGCGGCTGGTCGGCAACGTCTTCATGACCGATGGCGCCAGAGCCATTGAGCGGGAGCTTCGCAACCAATGAACCGTACGACTCCCTTATCGCTGCTGTTCCGGATCCTGGTGGGCGGTGTGCTGATTTATGCAGGGTTCATCAAAGCGGTGCGGCCCTCCGCTGAATTTGCCGCGATCATCGCCGCTTATCGTGTGGCACCGACCGGAGTAATCACCTATTTGGCGATGGCGCTACCTTATCTGGAAATGTGGATCGGGCTTTTTGTTCTCTTCGGGCTTTTTCCCCGTCAAGCGGCGATGGCGGCCTGCAGCGTGTTCAGTGTTTTCTTTGTGGTACTGCTCGCGACGATGATGCGCGGGATCGATTTGAGCACCTGCGGCTGTTTCGGGCCCGACAGTCTTTCCCCTCGCGTCACGATCCTGATCGATGTCTCGATGATCCTCCTGTCCTGGCTGCTCTACAGGATGAATAAATACCCGCAGAGCCTGACCCTGGATGATCTGCTCAGTTAAGAAGTCCCTTCGCAACCTAGCGTGCATAAGAAAAGCCCGGATTGGGACCGGATTCAAGGCGCGACGACGATGGCGTACCT
>JANLWZ010000045.1:0-2297 GCA_031364865.1 Elusimicrobiota bacterium | reverse complement strand
ACCCGACGCCGGCAACTTATTTATCACGTTGAAAGAACAGAAAGAACGGCCTGTCGATCCGGCGATCAAGCGTCGTCCGAAGCATACGGACCTCATGGTATGGCTGCGCAAAGAACTGAATCAGATCCCCGGCGTGCAGCGAGCTGTCATTCAAGACCCGTCGCAGCAGGGTTTTTCGGCTCAACGCGGTTTTCCTGTGGAAGCCACTGTCTTAGGCAGCGACTGGGATACGCTGGCAAAACTTTCAGAGACGTATATGGACAAAATGAAAGCGTCCGGCATGATGGTGGACGTGGATACGGACTACCGCTTAGGTCAGCCGGAAGTGCGCGTGATTCCTGACCGAACAAAAGCGGCAGCGCGAGGGGTCAGCATTCAATCCATCGGCAACGCGATCAACGCCACGATCGGCGGCGTGCGTGTGGGCAAGTACACGCGCGGCGGGAAGCGCTACGACATTCGCATCCGTTTGGTGGGAGAAGATCGCGCAAAGCCCGAAGACATCGACGGGATCTGGGTCCGCAACAACCGCGGCGAGGTCATTTCCCTCTCCGAAGTCGTGCTGTTGAAGGAGCAGCCCAGCCTCTCCTCGATCAATCGCCTGGATCGCCAGCGCGCGATCCGGGTCTACGCCAATGTCTCTACTGGAAAATCTCAAGGCGAAGCCTTGAATGAAATGAAAAAGATTTCTAAAGAGATTCTCCCCGCTGGCTACCGCATGGCCTTCACAGGCAGCGCGAAAACCTTTGGCGAATCAAACAAGGGACTACTCTTTGTGTTTATCCTGGGAATATTTACGGCCTACATGGTGCTCGCCAGCCAATACAACAGCTTCGTCCATCCTGTCACCGTTCTGATTGCGCTGCCGTTCAGTTTAACGGGAGCGCTCCTGGCGCTGTGGCTCGGCGGCCAAACCATCAACCTCTACAGTATCATCGGCATCATTCTGCTGGCCGGCATTGTGAAGAAGAATTCGATTCTACTGGTAGATTTTGCCAATGAAGTGCGGCGAGCTGGAAAGAATGCGAAAGAGGCGATGCTGGAAGCGGGACCTGTTCGACTGCGTCCCATTCTGATGACGTCCATTGCTACTATCACCGCCGCCATTCCTTCGGCGTTGGCCAGCGGGGCTGGCTCTGAAACCACGAAACCTATGGCGATGGCCGTAATCGGCGGGGTTTTAATTTCTACCGTACTGACGCTCTTGGTCGTTCCTGCCGTTTACAGTCTCTTGTCCAATCTTGAAAGTCACAAACACGACAAAGATCTCAAAGAAGCGCTCGCCGAACTCGGCGAGACGCCTCACGCCTAAGAGCGGCCCATCTCCCGGCTGAATTCCATACTCGCTTCATTGAGCCTGTTGTAGAGCTCCGCAAAATCACCCGAACTTAAACGTCCTCCGCGATCATATGTACGCCCATGTTCATCCCGTTCGAGATCGTCCAAAGAACGGAGGAGTCGTTCATGCGAGGAAGCGGGTAATGCTCCATTGTCCTTCTGCGCATGGATCATGGAACGCAGTTCGGAAACGCGCTCGCGAAACACCGCGACATCGTGCTCTTGAGACACACTTCCATAAGATGGCGCGGCAGGCTGGTTCACGTAAACAATGCGCTCCTGCACGATGGGCGTCGTATAGACCACGCTGGGAGACCGAGGGTAATGCCTATAGTGAGGGCGGTAAGGCCAGGGATCGTATCGGTAGGCATACGGCCGGTAATCCCGATGACGGTAATGGCGGCCTGTAGAGTAGGAGATCGCAAGATCTGCCTGCGCGGGCTGCGCCGGAACCAGAAAAGCGGCTGAGATGGCTATGACTGAAACGACTGAGAGTTTGTTTTTCATAGTGGCCTCCTTGGGTTGCATATAATTAGACGCGCCGCACGCCCAAAAGTGTCAGACACCTAACTTAAGACCTATGAACGAGCAAGAAACTATTCGCGTAGTATTAAAGGGAGATGCCGAAGCTTATACCGGCCTCGTCCTCACACATCAGGCCAAAGTACGTTTGGTCTGCCTTGGGTATCTCCTGAATGCAGCCGAAGCCGATGATGCCGCCCAGGACGCCTTCCTTAAAGCCTATGAGTCGCTCTCCTCTTTTAAAGGAGAGGCTTCCTTCAGCACCTGGATTTCACGTATCGCCTCCAATCACTGTCTCGATCTTTTACGAGCCCGTAAGCGTAGACACACGGAATCCCTCGATGCCCTCCTGGAAGCGCATGGTGACGCCATCAACAAGCTTTTCAGTAAGCCAGAGGTCGAAGAGTATAAGGAGGGCGAAAGAGAACTCTTAGCCA
>JANLWZ010000376.1:0-4055 GCA_031364865.1 Elusimicrobiota bacterium | reverse complement strand
GGCCATGGCCCTCAGGAGTACGTCAAAACGTTTGATCTGAGTGAGTCTGCCGATTCCCAGGATGATCTTTTCTCGCTGCTTGTCCGAGGCAGATGAAATGTTGTCCATGGCGGGTACGGGATTTGGGATCACCATAATTTTGGACTGAAGCGATTGAGAGAAGAATTGTTTAGCAGTTTCTGTTTGCGTAATGATCCTATCGGCGCACGGATACAGGATGCTGCGTAGGCGACGCCACCCCCACTGTTTTGGCCAGATCGCAGGATCGGAGCGTTCGGCGACTATCACGGGTACGTGTAGAAAACGTGTGGCGAGAATCGTCAATAGGTTATTGATATCCATGAAAGAGATGACCACCTCTGGAAGGGTCTCTTTGATCGCGCGGCGCAATTTGATGAGGCGCGATGGGGTCGTCCAGAAATCCTGAAAAATATTGCGATAGCCGCGGGTGATATCGGTAGACATCAGGCGCGCGGGCGGTTCCAGTTTAAAGAAGGGAGGATGCCGGTCAAACGAAATGACGGTGACGTCCGCGCCGCTTTTTGCAAAGGTGTTGGCAAGCAGGGCAACGTTCTTTTCTGCCCCGCCGCAGGTGAGCGACGAGGTAATCAGCGTAAGGCGGATTTTTATCATTATTCTTAATCGAAAGACTATTCCCGTTTCCTTAAATAAAAACTATAGGACGGGGTTGCCCTATGACTATCTCATATTAGGGACTGGGGCTAATTAAAGATAAAATACGCCCTCGATGGAAGGTCACGAACAAAAAACCACCGAAAAAACAGTCGTTTTTATCACTCTCTCCTATTTCCCTGCCTTAGGCGGAGCCGAAAAACAAGCGCAGTTCCTGGCAGAACGCTGGGCCAAGTCTGGCCAGAAGGTTGTCGTCTTAACGCGATCGCAGCCAAAAGTCCCTTCTCGCGAGCTTATCAACGGCGTTCAAGTCGTCCGATTTCCCGTGATTTGGCTCCCTGGCGTGGCCTGGCTGACGTTCGGGACGCCCTGCTTCCTATATTTAGCGAGCAAGCGCCGGTCCATCGCAGGCGTGATTTCTTTGATGCTGAATGCTTCCACTTTGCCGGGTGCATGCGCTGCGCGATGCTTTGGGATTCCACTCATCGTTAAACCAAGCGCCGGGGGACCGGATGGCAATATCCAGCGCCTTGCGCGAAGCTTCTTGAGCTTTCTCAAAGTGCCTTTCCTGCTTCGGGCAGTGTCCTACTTTATCGCCATCAATGAAGAAATACGGCAAGATCTCCTTGTGCTCAAAGTCCCGGAGTACAAGATTCGTTCCATTCCGAACGGGGTAGACGCCGCCTACTTTCAAGTTTCTAAACGACACCCTGTTGGCTCAAATTCCGTGCTCTTTGCAGGCCGATTGGAAAAAGTTAAAAATCTGGACACCTTGCTGAACGCTTGGCAGAAGGTTGTCGAACAAATACCGCAAGCGTCGCTATCGTTGGCCGGGGATGGTCCAGAACGGCGCCGCCTGGAAGAGTTGTGCCAATCCTTAGCAATCCAGGATTCTGTTCACTGGCTCGGGCCACAGGCCGATCTCAGGTCAAGGTATGCCGCCGCGGACCTCTTTGTTCTGCCTTCCTTTCGAGAAGGAGTGTCCAATGCGCTTCTGGAAGCGATGGCCTGCGGTTCGGTCCCCGTCGCCAGCGCTGTTGGCGGCAATCGGGATGTGCTCTCTCCGTGGAACGAAAAACTTCTGCTTGACCCTAACGATACAGCCGCATGGTCCGCGAGAATGGTCGAGCTGCTCAAGGACAGGACCATGCGATCAGCTCTTTCGGAGGAGATGCGGAAAAGAATTCTTGAACACTACGCGCTGGATACGGTGGATCATGCTTACAGACAGCTGCTGGAAGCGTCCAGTTCTCCTCTGTTTCGGAAGCCATTTCCGATCCTCGCCTATCACAGAGTGGTCCCGCAGGTGAAATACGGCATCGATGTCAGCAGAGACATGTTTGAAAAGCAAATGGCGTGGCTCGCGCGCAAAGGCTATCACAGCCTGAACATGGAGAAGTTTTATCAGAGTCTTTCGTCCCGAACGTTAGATCCTAAAGGAATCATCATCACGTTTGATGATGGCCATCAAGACTTTGTCCAGCATGCCGTGCCCATCCTGAAGAAGTACGGTTATTCGGCGACGCTGTTTGTAAACAGCGGACTTCTCGGCCGCACGTTTTGGGTGGGCGGCAGGAGGCCAGCACCTGTCCGTTGGCATGACACGAAGCCTGCGGACTATCGCGAGGATTCATCGGATTGGCGTGTGTATGAGTTTATGAGCTGGGACGAGGTGGTTCTTCTGCGTAAGGAAGGCTTCGACATTCAATCGCACGGCATCACCCACCCCTTTTTGACGGATCTGCCGAGGCCTGAGGTACGCCGCGAAATGTCGGAATCTAAGAAAATTCTGCAGGAAAAAGCCGGCTCGCCCGTGAAATATTTCTGTTACCCCTCCGGCAACTTTAACGCGGACGTTCAGAAAGACGCCAAAGAGTCCGGCTATGACGCTGCCGTCCAATCGCCAGGACATGATCATCTTCATTATTATTGGGATGATCTCTTTGCGCTTGAGCGGATCGGTGTTTGGAGTGACGTGCAGTTTTGGAAATTTAAGAAGTTGGTGACGGGTGAGTATGTTCGACTGCTTCAGTGTACGCCCCGTTGGGTGTGGGCTTCGGCGCGGTGGATCTACAGACTTGGCCGCTCGACTTGAGGCGCACTCCATTTTCCATAGACCCAGCAGCATGCCACGCCTACCATGGCGGCTCCAATGCTCGCCAGCCCCGCTCCCGTTACCTTCCAGGTAGGAATGAGCAGCGCACAGCCCACGAGGTTGGTTAGCCCTGCGATGAGGCCAATGATCGAAGACGCTAATATCCCCCGATACCCCTTGGCTGCCATGTGCCACGTCAGCATCCCGAAGCTCATGGCTCCTACCGCAGCAATCACGTAGACCGCCGCGGTCGTCCAGATAAGCGGATAGGCTCTTCCCAGGAGAGCAAAGTAGAGCACCAGGAGCGTTCCAAAAGCGACGACTTGTAGCGGAGCCGTGAGGAGAAGGAGCCTTTTCATCTTCTTGGAAAGTTCTTCCTGATTGGGTGTACGCGATGCGAGTGGAAAAAACGCTTGTACCACAATAGAAATAAGATAAGAAGCCATCTGAACGGACCCGGCCTGATAAGCAGACAATACCCCCACTTCGCCTAAGGTCATGTATCGGTTCGCCATCAGGCGGCCCGTGGAATAGAGAAGTGCGTTGACGACGCCACCGATGGTCGCAATGGCGCCATAGTTCAGAAGTTGTGACAGGCGGTGGCGGTCCACGTGTGGTTTTATAACGGACGTATCTGTAAATAAACCGGCAAGTCCAGAGACCGCATAAGCGATGGCAAGACACATCAAATAATGAAAAGCATCCAGCTTCTTCTGGAAATACATCGTTGCCACGAGGCTCGCCATGATCACGGCAAAGAGGATGTCCAACACAGCTCTTACGCGAAAACGTTCGAGTGCGCTCACGAGGGAGGTCCCCCCCATGTAGAGGGTATAGCCGAAGCACCAGAGCAGTGCCCACTGAAAAAACAGCGGCAGGATGCCTTGAGCCCGGGCCCAGGCCGGGGCAAAGGCAAATCCCAGAACTAGCGTGATCACGCTGCAGAACCCCAGTGCGCTTAACGCAGTACCGATCCACGCCGATTTATTTTTTTCATTTTTCGCAACGAAGTGCATGAGCGCAGTAGGAATGCCCATCAGAAGAGGGACCTGGATCCAAAGCGTTGCGGCGAGAACGAGATTGGCTTCTCCAAATCGCGCGGGCCCCATGACGCGTGCCGCCGCAAGCGTTGCGAAACCTGTGAAGAATCGTGAAAGAATGGCGGCTGGGAAAAGCCACTGCAGACCTAAAAGGAAGGAACTTGTACGTTCACCGAGAGCGATGCCGACGACAGAAGCAGCTCGTTCAGCAGCACGTCTTCGTAGGGACGTCATGATGGAAAGAGTATGCCATAATACGCGTCGACCATGAACGAGCAAGCCGCGTG
>JANLWZ010000344.1:0-5273 GCA_031364865.1 Elusimicrobiota bacterium | reverse complement strand
CACGCGGTACAGGCCTGGGACTTGCTGTAGTCAATAAAATAGTGGAGCGGCACCAAGGTACTATGCAAGTGGAATCCAAGGTCGGCGAGGGAACAACGTTTCGAGTAATATTGCCTTTCGCTCAGCCGGTGTCGGCAGCCGAACAAAAAGCGGCGAACAACGACGCAGCGGCGTAGTTTTAGGAGAAATGAATGTCAGGAATTAACGAACTTACGAATCTCATAGAAGCAGGACACCCGAGGGTGCTCCTGGTGGACGATGACGCCAACATTCTGGATACCGCGCGCGATATTCTGGAAGAAGTGGGCTATGAGATCCACACGGCCGCCAACGGCGCCCAGGCTCAGCAACTTCTCGAAAAGCATGCGTTCAATATTGTCGTGGTGGACTTTCAGCTGCCGGATGCCACAGGATTGGAACTGGCACGCAAAGTCCGCGAAGCCAACGATTTCACGCTCGTCGTTCTCATGACGGGTCATGCGTCTCTGGAGATGGCGGTGAAGGCCATCCAAGAAGCCGTCTACGACTACATGATTAAGCCGGTAGATCCTTCTCAATTGAAACGTACTCTGGAACGCGCCTTGGAGAAACAGAAACTGGTGCTCGAGAATAAACATTTGGTGGAAGATTTGAAAAAGGTCAATGAAGCGATGTCGCGGTTGGATGCGCTGAAGTCCCAGATGCTGACCGTACTCTCCCACGATTTACGCACGCCGCTCTCCAGTATTCGCGGCTATTCCGAGCTGCTCAGGTCTGGCGTCAAAGGCAAACTCACTGAGAATCAAAAGAAGATGGTGGAGATCACGATCCAGGAAGCTGATCATTTGAACGGCTTGATCGGCGATCTACTGGACCTCGCCAATATCGATGCAGGAATCTTGAGTCTGGATAAACGATCAGTGCCGTTTGAAGAGCTTCTCGATAAGGCGAGAATGCGCGTGAAAATGGTTTCGGAGATGAAGGAAATCCCGATCGAAGTGATCTTCGGTTCCTCGCTTTCTATCGTGAATGTCGATGTTCCGCGTATGGTCCAGGTGCTTGCCAATCTCATTCGCTCCTGCCTCAAATACGCGCCGCGCGGGGGACGCGTGATGGTGAACGCGGTAGAACGAGATGGACAGACGGAAGTACGCATCTCTCAGGGTGGTCAGGGATTCAGTGCGGAGAAGCTTAAAACAATTTTTTCATCGCTCACTAATAATGGTGATCTCCTGCCCGGCGCGCAGGATGGTCTCAAGATCACCCTCGGGCTAGCCCGGGAGATGGTGCAGGCGCATGGCGGACAAATCGGTGTCGAAAGTCGAGGCGAGACCCAGGGCTTCACGTTCTGGATCAAGCTTCCAATAGCGAGGAGCGCATAAACGTATGCTTTTTAAACGACTGAAAATTCTTTATTGGCAGAACCAGTTCTGGTTCATCGTGATCCTGGCCGCCTGTGTCCTGGGCGTCCTTTCGATCATCGGTTTACTTTTCATGGATTCCTTCTTTGCCCAGCAGCAGATCGCCATTCTTCCTCTGGAAACGCTGAAGATGATGCTCTGGGGCATCACCTCCGCTTACTTCTTTATGCAGATCATGTACAAAGGCGGTGGAGGTCTCTCTTCGCTGAGTGGCTCAAAGAAGATCAAAGGTGAAAGCGTTAAGGTCACCTTCAAAGACGTGATCGGTCTTACCGAAGCTAAGCGAGAAGCGATAGAAGTGGTTTCACTGATCAAGGATCGCGCCAAAGTGCGACGCATTGGCGGCAAAGTCATTAAAGGACTTCTGATGGTCGGGCCTCCGGGCTGCGGCAAAACCTATCTGGCAAAAGCGATTGCTCATGAGTCCGGCGTCCCGTTCTATTCCATCTCGGGCTCCGAGTTTGTAGAGGTTTTCGTTGGCGTGGGAGCCAGCCGCGTGCGCAAGCTTTTTGAAATCGCGAAAAACTCGGCCTATATTCACGGCGCGGCCATTATCTTTATCGACGAACTCGACGTGGTGGGCCAGCAGCGCCAGTTCTCTATGGGCGGCGGCCAGGAAACGAACAGCACGCTTAACCAGTTGCTCGTCTGCATGGACGGTCTGGGCAGAGAAGACGGCGGTAACGTGATCGTCATTGGAGCGACCAACGCCAATGTAAGTATCCTGGATCCCGCGCTCCTGCGCGCCGGACGCTTCGATCGCCACATCCAGATCAGCCCGCCGCGAGTCTCTGATCGCAACGAGCTGTTTGCGTACTACCTCAATAAGATCAAATTTGATCCCGCCATCGATATACCGCGCTTAGCGCGCAAGACGGTGTGGAAGTCGCCCGCGGACATCGAGAATATCGTGAAGGAATCGGCGCTCATCGCTATCCGTAATGGCCGTGAAGTCGTGACTTACAAAGATATCTCGGAAGCCATCGAGCGTGTCGACCTCGGCCAGGAAACGCATCTGGAGTTAACGCCCGCCGAGCGCGAACGTGTGGCCTACCACGAAGCCGGACATCTACTCGTGCTCTATAACCAGCATCCCACCGACGATGTCTTCAAGGCGTCCATCAAAACGCGCGGCGGCGCCCTGGGTGTGGTGTATCACCATCCGCGCGAGGAAATGTATACGAAAACGAGAGACGAACTCTTTGCCAACGTGAAAACAGCGCTTGCGGGATATGTCTCGGAGAAAATTAAATACAAAGTGACCTCGACCGGCGTCTCGGGTGATTTTGTGAATGCCATGAGTGTGGCGTCGAACATGGTCTGGCACTTTGGCATGAGCTCCAATGGTTTTGTAGGCGACTACAGTCAGCTCTTAGGTGGTGTGGCTAAAGGGGAAAGTCGAATTTCAGAAAGCATGAAAGATCACCTCAACAAAGAAGTGCAGACCATTCTTCACAAAGCCACGGAAGAAACGGAATCGCTCTTGAAGAAAGAATGGCCCATGATGGAAGTCTTCGTGAAAGCACTGCTGGAACGCAGCGAGCTGGATTACGACGAGATCGAAGCGATCTTTAAGGAACATGGCAAGGAGCGCATCAAAGCATGATCGAATCGGCGGATCGGCGGATCGGCGGATCGGCGAAAAGTCGAAAGGGCCACTTTTTTGTCTCGTACCTTCGCCGGGTCGCCGGATCGCCGGGTCTGTTGATACTCTTGCTTCTGGTAATGCCGGCCTGCAAGTGGAAAGTCAGCCCTACTTATCCGGCGAGTCAGATTGCCACCTCTTTGAACAAGCTCTGCCAACGTGACTATAAGCTCTCGATCGAAACGCGGCACGCGGGGAAATCTCTGCAGGCGCATCACTGGAAGATCGGCCTTTTTAAAGGCGGCGTCAATGATCTGCAGGGCATGAGCCGTGAAGCGCTGACAGCGTTAGAGCATATGCTTCTTTGCTCGACAAGGATTGCGCTCAGCACCGATGCCAAACTCGACTTCATCGAAATCCGTATTGCGGATGTTTTTTCCGGCGCTTCTATTACGCTATGGCGATACGTGCCGGATATTAAAGATTCCATGCTTCAACGCTTTGGCGATACGGAGTACATGAACCGGCTTTTGATCGACATCCAGCCGGCAGATTCGTCCGTGAAGCTGCATAAAAATAAGGTGTCGATGGCGGAGGGCACCAAGTGGAATAAGCCCCTTTCGATGTCGGAATTTATCGCGAAACAAATTATCATGCGCGCTCGCCGCGAAGGTGCTGAAAGCATCCTGGCGCATGCTGATCTGACCGAACCGGAGACGCTGGGTGTTGTGATCGACAACTGGGCTGTCATTTCGGAAGAAGGGCCGGAGCAAGCGGCAAAGATTCAAGACGTTGTCCGCAAGAACGCGCAAAAAGTGGTGAAGGGTTATCGATTTAATGGGTTCCGGGAAATCGTCCTGCGTGATGGACGCGGTGCGGCGTTGTACCGGGGACCTTTTTAAAAGGGGTGAAGCAAATGGGAGGGAGAAAGAGGCATCGTATGGCAGACGAAAAAAGAAACGGAAATGGAGCTGTGTCAACCATGACAAAATCAACAAAGAAAACAGACAAAGTGAGGCTCTTGCTTGCGGACGATCATTCGCTCTTCCGCGCAGGGCTCAAAGACCTCCTGGACGGTACAAGCCACTTCGTGATCGTAGGCGAAGCGGCCACAGGCCCCGAAGCGCTTGAACTGGTAGAAAAGAAGAATCCGGACATTGTCCTCATGGACATTCGTTTGCCCGGTATGGATGGTATTGCCTGCACCAGGCAGATTAAGAAGACGCATCCGGACATGACGGTACTCGTCTTGTCGATGTATGACGATGAGTCCCACGTGCTGGAAGCCTTCAATGCCGGCGCCAATGGCTACCTGTCCAAGCTTCTCTCCGCACAGGACCTTATCCGCGCAGTGGAAACCGTACATCAGGAAGGTTATCTCATTCCTGGCAACATCATGACGCGCCTCATGGGCGGCATCCGCAAGCTGGACCTGTCCGCGATGGAAGATTCCAATGGCGTCGTGACAAAATCCGAGCTGCGCGTTCTTTCAAGCCTGGTTCAGGGCCGTTCCAACAAGCAGATTGCTGAGGAAATCTACGTGTCTGAGAAGACCGTGAAGAACCATCTCAATCACTTGTTCAAGAAATTAGGAGTAAAAAATAGGACCGAAGCGGTGGTGAAAGCCATCGAACGCGGTCTCGTGTCGATGCAGTAAGGCCGGGTCGGCGATCCGGCGTCCCGGCGTTTCGGCGAGTTGCAGTAGCGCCGATCCTCCGATCCGCCGATACGACCCCATTGATCTGAACTTGGGGGGTCATCCCCTCCTCCTTATAAGCTCGCTATCGCGAGCGGGTATAGTGGGGATTGCCCCGGCAATATCGTCGCTTTGCGACGTTACAGTGGACGGGGCAGATCTTGCTACCTGAAGCCGTTATGGGTGGCGGGATCTGCCCCCTTCCTTTTTCTCTACGGCGGATCCTCAGCTACATAAGGCGGATTTCCAGCGTCATACGGCGGATCTTTAGCTACAAAAGGCGGATGTCCGCCGTATGTGGCCAAAGCTCCGCCGTTGGTATCTTAAGATCCGCAGTTCGTCGCTGAAGCTCCGCTGTTCGTCTCTTCGCGCGCCTGCCTGCCGGCAGGCACAGAGTCATCCCTCGCTCCGTAATAATTAATGAGTTTGACGCTTTTTCAGTATATGGAGTGGAATAAACGTGGTCTACGGCACTTATTGAATGGTCAACGGTTTGGTCAAATTGGTTAACACCTTGGTCAACGTGGTCAACAGCTTTTTCAACGCTCTGTTTAACGCGGTCTAGAGGGTTTATTTTTTGTCGGCCCACCTG
>JANLWZ010000306.1:0-6418 GCA_031364865.1 Elusimicrobiota bacterium | reverse complement strand
ATCCTTGTGCTCGGACTCACCTGTGTTCTCATTCTTGTCGAGCCGGATCTCGGCACCCCGCTTTTGCTGGGCGTGACGGGCATGCTCCTGCTGTTTCTCTCCGGGGCGAAGGTGATGCATCTGGCTGGGCTGGCAGCGCTGAGTCTTCCACCGCTCTACTACGAATTATTCCACGTCAGCTACCGACTCAAACGGCTCGTAGCATTTCTCAATCCCTGGGCGAATGCCAGCGGAACGGGCTATCAGCTCACTCAGTCGCTGATGGCTTTTGGTTCGGGCGGCTTACTGGGCAAAGGACTGGGCGCGTCGCAGCTGAAGCTTCTGTATTTGCCGGACCCGCATACCGACTTTATTTTTCCCGTGATTGGTGAAGAGCTGGGATTCGTAGGCGCCGTGGGAGTCCTGCTGCTTTTCATGGCATGGGGATTGCGCGGATGGAAAGTAGCCCGCCGCGCGCCGGATCTCTTTGGTCAACTTCTCGCGGCGGGCATCACCTGCTGGGTTCTTTTTCAGGCGGCGATCAATATGGGAGTCTCCTCCGGGCTGCTTCCTACCAAAGGTTTGCCTCTTCCGTTCGTGTCCTTTGGCGGCTCTTCCTTGATCATCACGCTGGCGGCGGCCGGCATTCTTTTGAACATTTCATCCCAAACCTTCGCAAAGGCCGCTCCGACGGCCACCCATTCGAAACGTAAGGGGCGGCGATGAAGATCGCTATTGCCGCGGGGGGCACGGGAGGGCACCTGTATCCTGGTATCGCTCTGGGCCAGGCTCTGGTGCATCATGAGGTTGTCTTTCTCGTCCGGCGGGGCGATCTTGGCAAGCCGATCCTGGAAAAGTCGGGCTTTAAAGTCAGGGAGATTTCGGGTCAGGGATTTCCGCGGAAGATCTCGCTCAAGATCTTCACCTTTCCCTTCAAGTTCGTTATGGGAATCCTTGAAGCTCTGTTCTTTTTGATTTCTCAAAAACCTGATCGCGTGGTCGGGATGGGGGGATATCTTTCTGTCCCTGTGGTGATTATGGCGAAGCTCTTAGGCATCCCGACCTTGCTGCATGAGCAGAACGTAATCCCGGGCATGGCCAACAAGTTTTTAAGCCGCCTCGTGGATTCCGTGGCCGTCAGTTTTGAGGACAGCCTCGCCTTTTTTCCTAAGAGCAAAGTCTGGGTGTCCGGTCTGCCGGTGCGGTCGGAAATGGGGCAAACAGACCGGACGACAGGACGCCGTAATTTTGGATTGGAATTGGAAACCACGACGTATCTTGTTTTCGGAGGAAGTCTCGGAGCGCAAAAATTAAATTCCACAGTCGTGGAAACCTGGGACCTGCTCACCAGGCAAGGTCATACCTTCCAAGTACTGCATATTACCGGCGCCGGTGATTACGCGCGTGTGGAGAATCTTTACAAAGGCATGTCTGTAAAGTCGAAAGTATTTCCTTATTGCCACGCCATGGCGGACGCGTACGCGGCAGCGGATGTCGTCATCAGCCGGGCGGGGGCTTCTACGCTGGCCGAACTCATGCTCACGAAGCGGCGTGCCGTGCTTATCCCTTATCCTTACGCCACCAATGATCATCAAACGGCCAATGCCCAGGTTCTGGTGAAGATGGGACAAGGCGCTCTTATTTTTGAAAAAGATTTGACGCCTGCAAAGCTTTGCGAAAGTCTGATCACCTCTGTACCCTTGCCCAAGTCGACGGCCGGCGATGGAATGTCTGCCGCCGCCGCTCGCCTGGCTCAGAGATTGACGCAATCCTCTGACTAGGCTACTATAGCCGGGCAAATCACTATGGCTGCCACCATTCTTATCGTAGACGACGATCCATCGATTGTGAACCTGCTCAAGGAAGGCTTACAGATGGAGGGGTATAAAACGGTCATGGGATATGATGGGCAGGCCGCGGTGGCGATGGCGCGGTCTCAAAAACCGGATCTCATACTTCTGGACGTCAATATGCCGATGACCAATGGACTCCTCGCGGCCGAGATGATCCGTTCGCATGCGGACTCCAAAGATATCCCGATCATTTTGCTGACGGGCGAAGTCTCCGACCGCGTCTTTCCGAAAGCGGAAGCGATGGGCCGTGTGATGCACATCAAGAAGCCGGTGGATCTCGACGAACTGCTTTCGCTTATCCGACAAGTCCTCCAAAAATACCCCCGGTCCAAATAGTCGTTCCTGACGTCTATAATCAGTAATGGCTGAATTTGCGCTCGTTTCACCCTTTCAACCGTCCGGTGACCAACCTCTGGCTATCCAGGAATTGATTCAGGGTATCCGCGCTGGCGAGAAGCACCAGGTGCTGCTGGGCGTGACCGGCAGCGGGAAAACCTTTACCGTGGCCAACGTCATCGCCACGATCCAAAAGCCGACGCTCGTTCTATCGCCCAACAAGATCCTGGCCGCGCAGCTCTACGCGGAGTTCAAGCAGTTCTTCCCGAGCAATGCGGTCGAATACTTTATTTCTTACTACGACTATTACCAGCCGGAAGCTTACGTCCCATCCTCGGATACCTATATCGAGAAGGATTCCTCGGTCAACGATCATATCGACCGATTACGCCTGAAAGCCACGAGCTCGCTCCTGGAGCGGTCCGATGTGATCGTCGTGGCGTCTATTTCCTGTATTTACGGGTTGGGCTCTCCGGAAAACTACAAAGCCATGTGTGTTTCCCTGGAGAAGGGGAAAACGATACCGCGAAAAGAACTTCTCGACAGTCTGATTGCCATACACTACGAACGCAACGAAATTGAATTCGCGCGGGGAAAATTCCGTGTGAAAGGCGATACGATCGAACTCTTCCCGGCGTACCTTGAGACCGCGCTGCGCCTTGAGTTCTGGGGCGATGAGATCCAGCGCATCGTGGAGATCCACCCGGTGACGGGCAAAGCCATCCGCGAAAAAGAAAGAGTGTACGTTTACCCGGCAAGGCACTTTGTCAGCACCCCGCAGGAACTGTCGGTCGCCACCGAAGCGATTGAAGCGGAATTGAAAGAACAGGTGGCTTCGTTCAAAAGCCAGGGGAAGCTGCTGGAAGCGCAGCGCATTGATCAGCGCACACGCTTTGATCTGGAAATGATGCGCCAGATGGGCTTCTGCAACGGCATCGAAAACTATTCGCGCCACTTATCCGGGCGCGTTGCCGGCGAGCGCCCGGCGTGCCTTCTGGACTATTTTCCAGATGACTTTCTTATGGTTATTGATGAATCGCACGTCTCTGTACCCCAGATTGGCGGTATGTACGAAGGGGACCGTTCGCGCAAACAAACGCTTGTCGATTTTGGTTTTCGTCTGCCTTCCGCACTCGACAACCGCCCGCTGAAGTTCAAGGAATTCGAAATGCTGGTGCCTCAAACGATCTATGTTTCCGCTACTCCGGGACCCTATGAGCTCCTGAAAGCCAATGGCGTCATCATCGAACAAGTCATCAGACCGACAGGGCTGGTTGACCCCGCGGTCGATATTCGGCCGATTGAAGGACAAGTGGATGATCTTTGGAAGGAAATCGAAGCCACTGCCGCCAAAAAAGAGCGCGTCCTGGTGACAACCCTGACGAAACGGATGGCAGAAGATCTTGCCGATTTCTTCTCGCGCAAGAACTTGAGAGTGCGCTATCTCCACTCTGAGATCGAATCGCTGAAGCGTATTGAGATATTACAGGATCTACGGAAAGGTAATTTCGATACGCTGGTCGGCATCAACTTGTTGAGAGAAGGATTGGATTTGCCGGAAGTGTCGCTGGTCGCCGTCATGGATGCCGATAAAGAAGGATTCTTGCGCAGCGAGACGACCCTGATACAGATCTGCGGCCGAGCGGCGCGCAACATCAACGGCAGAGTCATCCTCTATGCGGACAAGAGAACGGGTTCGATGGATCGCGCGCTCAAAGAAAT
Organism: Elusimicrobiota bacterium; assembly: GCA_031364865.1. Classification (GTDB taxonomy): domain Bacteria; phylum Elusimicrobiota; class Elusimicrobia; order 2-01-FULL-59-12; family 2-01-FULL-59-12; genus JANLWZ01. The sequence goes on along the minus strand of JANLWZ010000306.1, from coordinate 2,528 downwards.
GGAGCGCAGGCGAGTCAAGCAGCTCGCCTACAACGTCGCCCATAGTATTACCCCACGTTCGGTTCAAAAGTCTGTCCAGGAACTGGAAGAATTCCAGATACAGGCCTATGGGGATCATATGAGAGGACTTTTTACAGAGGATATTGATGCCCGCTTGCAGCCGGATAAGATCCCTTCCCTCCTCCGCGATCTGGAAGCACAAATGCTGGAAGCTGCTGAGAACCTCCAGTTCGAGCTGGCCGCTGCTTTGCGCGATAAAATCAAAGAGATTCGCCAAATGACCGTCCAAAATAAGCGTTGAAATAGCCAGACCCGGAGGCTAGACTCATACATAATGAAGCGTAATAACAAGCCAAAATTAAAATTGCGCTCACGCGCTTCCTCCAAACTGGGAGAGCTCAAAAAAGCGTACGAAGAGCTTGATCGTACGGCCCGGGCGCTGATACGCACGGACTACCTTCTGCACCGCGCGAACGAGCGCTTTGACCAGCAGATCTCTCAGCTTCATGCGCTGCACCGGATCGGTTCAGCCATTAATTCCACCTTTGATCTAGAAATCATTTTGAGCGGCATTTCGGAATCGATGGCCCGCGATCTCGACTTCGAAAAAAGCGGTATTGTCTTTCTCGACCAGAATTCGCGCCGCCCCATGCAAAGCGCCTATACCGGTTTTTCCAGCCCCGAATACACCATGCTGCTCGAGAGTTTTGACGAACTTCTACTGCCGCTCCTCTTGCAGGAAGATGTTTCGCTGCAAACCTCCGCCTACGCTCCGGCCCCGTGGGGAAAGTTACTGAACGCCCTGGCGGTGTCGAGTCTTCTCGTGCTTCCGATGCGAATCAAGTCTCGTCTTATCGGTTTTATCGTCGGCGCGCGATCGCATGTCACGCTGCGGCTGACGGATCCCGAACGACACTTCTATGCCATGTATGCGACGCAAGCCTCCACAGCCGTAGAGAATGCCCGCCTTTATGAAGCGCTCGGCCAGGCCAACTTGACCTTGGAAGAAAACGTTCAGGAACGTACGCGTAATCTCATGGAAGCCAACGAACGCCTGCGCGAGCTGGATCAGGTCAAATCCAATTTTATTTCGCTGGTCTCGCATGAGCTGCGTACGCCGCTGACGGCCATCAAAGGATTCATCGTGACGCTCTATCACTACGATAAGGAGATTCCGGCAGAGAAGCGACGCGTGTACTTGAGCGTTCTGAACGAAGAGACGGATCGCCTCACACGGCTCATCAATGAACTGCTCGATATCTCGCGTATCGAGTCCGGCAGGATGGAATTCCAATGGTGCCGCGTATCGATGCCGGAAATCGTGCAGCGCGTATTCACAACCTTGTCGGTCAAGGCGGTCAACGTTCGTCTCGAGCAGGACTTTCCGGCTCAGTTTCCGATGCTGGTGGCTGATCCCGATAAACTCGAGCAGGTGTTTGTGAATCTGGTAGGCAACGCTCTGCGCTATGCGCCGCCCGAAAGCGCTGTGCGCGTCACCGGCCGCGAACAAAACGGCGGGGTGGTGGTAGAAGTCCGCGATGAAGGACAGGGCATCGCTTTTGCCGAGCAGGAGAAAGTCTTCGATAAATTCTACCGGCTCGATAACGATATCAATCGTAAAAATCCCGGTACGGGTCTTGGCCTGCCGATCTGCCGCGCGCTCATTAACCTGCACGGTGGGAAGATCTGGGTCGAGAGCGAACTGAACAAAGGCTGTCGTTTCCTCTTCACGCTCCCTTTGAATTACGACAAAGAGATCTCGACTTCTCCAGAATTCTCCCGGGAGGCTGTTTCATGAGCGTCTCGCTGGGCGTAGGGTCCAGTTCGGAAGCCGACGTCTTTGCAGCGGGACAGCAGGCGGCGCGCGAAGTGGTCGCTCATTTAGGCGGACGCGCGCCGGACATTACCTTCGTTTTTTCCTCTATCCGTTTTGCCGATCCCCGCCTGCTCAAAGCCATCCGTCTCGTCACGGGTGCGGCGCCGCTCATCGGCTGCACGGATGCCGGCGGAATTATTACGGCCGGTCCAAGACGTCGATCGGTCACTGTGATCGGCCTTCTGCTCGGAGGCGGACGATGCGTGACGTCGATGGAACAACATCTTTCGCTGGATCCGAAAATGGCAGGCGAAAGATTGGCAATGTCCTTACGCACGCAACTCCTGCGACCGGCAGGCCTGATCCTCACCTTTTTTGACAGTCTCACAGCGAGCGGTTCAGAGATCGTGTCCGGCATCGAACGAAAGCTCGAGAAGAAGATACCGGTGGCCGGTGCGGGCGCGGGGGACGACTTTTTCTTTCAGAAGACTTTCCAATTCTTTAATGAAGAAGTGCTGACCGATACGCTCGTGGGCGTGCAGTTTTCATCGGATGTGCGCACCGGCATCGGCGTCCGTCATGGATGGGTTCCCGTGGGACGTCCGCGAAGAGTGACGCGTTCGACGGGCCGCGTCGTGTATCAACTCGACAAGAAGCCGGCCGTTTCCATCTACGAAGACTTTCTCGGACTCAAACGCCAGGAGTTCATGGG
>JANLWZ010000295.1:0-9352 GCA_031364865.1 Elusimicrobiota bacterium | reverse complement strand
CGGCCCCTTACTCCCGGCATTGCTTCCGACGCGACTGGCCTACTTGTGACGGCCGCGTTCGCCGTCGCCATGTTCTGCGTGTCGGTTTGGGCGGTCAAGAAGCGATGACTCTCGACCAGATGCCGGCGACGAACGCGTTGCTGAATGGAGGAAGCGCGCTCCTTATTCTTTTGGGGTATGCCATGGTCAGGAATAAGAACGTTTCGCTCCATCGGGCATGTATGATCGGCGCCCTGGTGTTGTCTGCGCTTTTTCTCGTGTCGTATCTCTATTATCATGCCCATGTAGGCAGCGTTCGTTATACCGGAGTGGGAATCAAGCGCACCGCTTACTTTTCGATACTCATTTCTCACTCGATTCTGGCTGCAGCGATCGTCCCTCTGGTGCTCCGTACGGTCTATTTAGCCGCGAGGCTTCGGTTGGACGAGCACAGAGCCTGGGCCAAGTGGACGTTTCCAGCCTGGTTATATGTGTCGATAACGGGAGTGGTGATTTATGAAATGCTCTATTAAGGAACGGCGTGGTAAGTGGTACGTGGTAACGAGAACCGTTCAGGCGCTTCTCGTTTTGTCGCTGTTCACGGTTTTCGTACCACGTCTTTATGCTTGTCCTAATTGCAAGGACGCGCTGACGGAAGGCATGGCCAGAGGCTTTTACTGGAGTATTTTATGGATGCTTTCAGTGCCGGCGGCTATTGTGAGTGTGATGGCGTTTGTGGTGTGGAGGGCTAGGCGGCGTCAGCGTGCTCAAGACCTTCCTCATGAACAATCTTCATGAGTTCCATCTCGGCTAGGCGGATTTCGGAGTAGGAAGGAATACGCATAGTGTTGATCTCATCGCGGACGAAATCTACGGTGACGGTGCTGGTGCATTCGCCGAGGATTTCAAGGAAGGTGCGGCCGATCGCACGGGGATAAGCAGAGACGAGTTTCGCAAGCGTCCGAGTGGAAGCTTTCGGCAGGACCTTGCGAAGGTCCGCTTGCGGCAACGACAGAATGTTGTACAAACATGCCTCGGACATGTTCCCTCCCTCTCGCGATAGTCTGCCCCTATAGGGGCTTTAAGTCAATGGAAGAGTTTCAAAACGAGTCGATTTTACATATCGATTTGACAATTCTGTGATCGGGAGTTGATATCTCTGTGAGCCAAAAAACGGAAATACGCAAACTGCTTCTTTTTGATTTGGACTGGACCCTCATCTATACCGGAGGAGCCGGCGTGCGCGCCCTCAATCAAGCCTTTGAAAAGCTGTATGGCTTAAAAGAAGCCATGAAGGGTATTTCGCCGGATGGGAAGACAGATCCAGCCATTTGCCGCGAGATGATCAAGGTTCATCTGAAGAAAGACCCTTCCGCAAGCGAACTGGAAAAGCTTTGTGCGGGATACTTGGAACACCTCGCCAAGGAAGTGCCCAACGGTCCGGGCTATCGCATCCTCCCAGGAATTCCTGAACTCCTCAGCCAGCTCGCAGAGAAGCCTCAGGTGCTCATGGGACTTGGGACCGGCAATCTGGAAGAAGGAGCGAGGATCAAACTTGCCAGGGCGGACTTCATGAAATATTTTCGTTTCGGCGGGTATGGCTCTGATGCGGAGAACAGACCTGACGTTCTGAGTACGGCCGTTAAGCGCGGTGAAAAAATTGCCGGGCGAAAGATCAAACCTGAAGAAGTCGTGGTCATCGGTGACAACAGTAGAGATATTCAAGCAGGTCAGGCGATCGGAGCCGTGACGGTCGCCGTAGCCTCCGGTCCTATGTCGCTGGAGGAGCTTGCCGCCGAAAAACCGACCCACATCTTTAAAGATTTATCTGATACGAAAGCGGTGTTTCGTGTTCTTACGGTTTGAAGAAAATCCCAATACGGGATTTGTCGAAGATCGAGTTTTCCAGGAACGATCCGAGCCGCAGCCGGTCAGTCATGTCCTCCGGCGGCTGAATGGCCTGGAGGCCTGGTGCCCTGTGATCGGCGTGACCAAAGACGGCGCGTATAAGCCCGCGCTTGCCCGCAAAGTGGAAGATTCGGGAGAGGGAATATGCTATCTCGTCTACGGTGGGTTCTGGGGTTTACGTTTGAAGGAACCTTCCTCCAATAAGCCTTGGTCACTCGACGAGACAAGCCAATGGAGCGAGCCGTTTTTACTTCTCTCAGCGGACGGTATGGACATCCGATTCGCTTGACAAGAAATGTCGAATTTCGCTAAAAAATCTAGCTCACATTCGGCACGGTCGCCAGACGTCTGGCGACCGTTTTGCCGATGGCCATCGCTACCATAGAAAGAAAGGAGCGCGAAGGTGATTGATGTCAAAGATCTCACGAAACGCTACGGGTCGACCCTCGCCCTCGACCATGTCAGCTTTGTCATTCAGCCAGGGGAAGTGGTAGGGCTTCTGGGCCCCAACGGCGCGGGCAAAACCACCATGCTGAAGCTTCTCACCGGATTCATGCCTCCCACCGAAGGATCGGCCCGCGTGGCCAACTTTGACATCGCCGAGCAGTCTCTCGACGTCCGCCGCCGCATCGGCTATCTCCCCGAAACCAATCCGCTTTACGAAGACCTCGCGGTCTACGAATCGCTCCTCTGGACGGCACGGCTCCGCCACATCCCCGTCGAACAGCATGATCAGGCGATTGCCAGGGTGGTGCAGGCCTGCGGGTTATCGACGGTGGTAGGGAAAGACATCGCGCATCTTTCCAAAGGCTTCCGGCAGCGCGTGGGGCTGGCGCAGGCCATGCTGCATGATCCCGAAATTTTAATCCTCGATGAGCCTACGTCGGGCCTTGACCCCAATCAACAGAGGGATTTCCATGTGTTGATTCAGTCGATGCGGGCGCACAAAACTATTCTCCTGTCCACCCACACGCTTTCTGAAGCGGAAACCGTCTGCGACCGGGTGCTCATTATCCACCGGGGGCGCATCGTCGCCGATGGAGATCCTCAGAAATTTGGCCGTCCACTCGATGAGGTCTTTCGGGAGTTGACGGTATGAATGACATGAAAGGTCACCCCCTGTGGGTTTTGGCGCGGAAGGAGCTTACGATGATGCTCCATGCGCCCGCGACCTACGTCATTGCTGTTTTATTTCTGCTGATCACGGGCTGGCTTTTTGTTTCGCCGCTTTTCCTCCTGAATCAAAGCAGTCTCGACAGTTTTATCCGCCCGCTCCCGCTCATCTTCAGCTTTTTGGTTCCGGCGCTGACGATGCGCTCCTTCGCCGAAGAATTTAAATCCGGCACGATCGAATACCTCTCTACACTTCCCCTGGAAGATCATGAGATCATCCTCGCGAAATACGTCGCAGCGATGGGCCTCATGGGCCTCCTCCTGCTCTTTTCCCTGTTTTATCCGGCCGTGCTCTTTATGGTTGGAAGGCCGGATGTCGGGCAAATCATCGGAAGCTACGTCGCTGTGGTGGGACTTTCTTCCTTCTTTGTGGCGATCGGTCTGTGGGCGTCTTCCTGTACGCGCAATCAGGTGGTTGCCTTTATCATTGGGTTCTTTGTGTGTTTTCTGTTTTTCCTTTTGGAACGCATCGCGGATTTTCTGCCCGGCATGCTGGCGAGCTTCGTGCGAAACTTCAGTGTCGAGACGCATTTCGAAGCGCTCTCCCGCGGCGTGATCGATAGTCGCGACCTGTTGTATTGGGCCTGTGGGACGATATTTTTCTTACTCTGGACGCATTCCGTGGTGCAAACAAGAAAATGGCGCTGAGTTTTCAACAACGAAAAAACCGCCTGCTGCTTACCGGAGCAGCAGGAGTGCTTTTGTCCGCGCTCGCGGTTGTCCTGATCATGGTGCTGGGAAACTGGGTTTTCATACGGCTCGACCTGACGGCGCAAAAAGCGTATTCCCTGTCTCCCGCCAGCAGAAAACTTGTCAAGGAACTGACGGATCCTCTAGTCGTCAAAGCTTATTTCACGCCGGATCTGCCGCCTCCCTACAACATCCATGAACGCTATACGCGAGACCTGCTCACGGAGTACAAGTCGGCCTCGCGGGGAAAAGTACGATTCGAATTCGTTCTGCAAAGCCCGCCGGGGGAGTTTGAAAAGCGCGCCTCCGAAGCGGGGCTGGTGCCGATTCAATTCGAACAGATGGGTTCCGATCAGTTTCAGGTGAAGCGCGGCTTCATGGGGCTCGTCATGTATCACCGGGACAAGACGGAGACGCTTCCCATCGTGAAGAACGTGCAGCAGCTGGAGTATGACCTCACCAGCCGCATCGCCAAAATGGCTGTGCGAAAGAAGAAGTCCATTGCCGTGACCTCCGGACACGGTGAAACGGACTGGCGAGGCGCCTCCGCCAAAGTCGCCGCCGATCTGGCCGACCTCTACGATCTGAAAGACGTGCCGCTGCTCGACGGGGCGACCACTCCTCTGGAGGCCGATGCCTTGCTGATCGTCGGACCAAGGCAGAAGTTTGATGAAAAATCGCTTCGAGCGATCGATCAGGCGATCATGCGAGGTATTCCCGCCGCCTTTCTCATCGACATCAAAAGCTTTGTGGCAGGGCGCTTTTTCGTGACGGCGCAGGATGCGGGACTGGGTGATCTGCTGAAGCATTACGGTATTGTGGTGGGCGACCGTCTCATCTTTGACGCGCAGTGCGAATCGATCGGGCTTGTGCAAAACTTGGGCGGTTATGCTTTTACGACGAATCTCCGCTATCCCTACATTCCTATGGTCGATCGCATTATGAACACCCATCCTATCGGTCGAGGTCTGGAAGTGGTGAGCTTGCCCTTTACGACGAGTGTTGACCCCGTTCAAGGATTGCCTGGGACCGTGCACTTTACCCCTCTCCTCTATACATCGGCCCAAAGCTGGTTTGCGAAAGCGCAGCCGTCTTTCAGTGTCGCGCCGAATGAAATCCCTCGGCCTAAGCCCGATGAACCCCACGGACCCTATTCGGTCGGCGGTGTCTTGGAGGGCATTTTCACCAGCTATTTCCAGGGTTCTTCCAGTCCGAAAACGCAGGTCGTCGTTCTGGGGACCTCACGTATTCTCGATCCCTCCCTGCCAGCGGTAACGGGTGCTGACGGGCTGCTCAGCAACTTGCTCGCTTTCCTCTCCAAGGATGACACGCTCGCCGGCATCCGCAGCAAAGGCGAGATCATTCGCCCCTTAAGGCCGGTGACGGTCGCAGTACGTCAGGCTGTGAAATACGGCACATTGCTGGCGGCAACCTTGTCCTGTGTCGGATTTGGCCTCTGGCGGTGGCGCAGGCGCCAGGCGTGGCGGACCCGTATCACAGCCGCCTTTGTGCCGAAACCATCCCCGTCTTCGTGATATGTCTTTCTCTTTCCTGAAAAAAGTTGCCGCTCTTTTGATTGTTCTTGGCGTCCTCTGGGCCGTCTATATGTACCAGCAAGTACCACATCCTCTGGCGCCCTACGCCAAAGCTATGGAGCAGGCACAGATCATCCGAATTGAGCGTACCGCGGGAAAAGTGAAATTTGCAAAGCGTGCCGAAGGATGGGTCGTCGAGCTTTCTCAGGGCAGCGACGCCCCTGTCGATGACTTGCCATGGGACAGTCTGCTCTCCAGCCTTAAACAGTTCGTCGTGGAAGATGAGATCTCTGATCGTGCAGACCGGGCGTCAGAATTTGAAGTCGACAGCGCGAGCGGCACACGCGTGGTCGTCGAAGACAAGCACGGCAAAGTGCTGGCCGATGGTGTCTTCGGGAAGCCGGCTTCGGATTACATACACATTTTTTTCAAGCCGTGGGCTGAGAACAGCATCTCCATGGGCCGCGGGCTCTACCCGTCTGAGCTTGGCAGCTCGGATCCCTATGCCTGGCGCAGGAAAGATCTCATCAACATTCCTGAGGCCGAGATAAAACGCGTTCGCATAAAAGTGAAGACGAAGGAAACCCATCTCGTTCGCCTGAGCACGGCGTCGTGGACATCGAACGGGACACCCATTGCCGAATCAGACATCTACCCTCTGCTCGGAAAACTTTCACATCTGCGCGCGGATGGTTTTGCCGATCCCGCCAAGTTTCCTGGCCTCACCTTTGAATCGCTGAACTATGCGAGCCTCATGATCGAAGGCGAAAAGACTTCTTGCGAGCTTCGCATCGGGCCGCTGGACATAAAAGCGTTGAGATATCCTCTTTCTACGGGACCTGCCAACGGTATCGCCTGGCTATCACAAGCCACGGTCGACTCCCTCCTAAAGTTCTAGAATTCAGACGTGAGTCTCCTCTGGACCAGCCGTTCGCTCGAGCTTGAGCGCATGGATGTAGAGACGCTCGATCCGGCCACCACATCGCGGGTCCTGCGCGCTCTGGAGAACGTCAATGCCTGGCTCGGCGGAGTAAGAGCCACTCTCTATCACATCGAGAAGTTTTCCAAGCGCTGGGCGCCGGGTGAAAAAATCCGGTTTATTGATTGGGGTACGGGCGGCGCCGATCTCCCGCGGGCGCTGGTTCGCTGGGGACGCCAGCGCGGATTCCAATTTACAGTCGTCGGTGTTGACGGAAACCAACCTGTGCTGGACTATGCGCGTGAAGCATGCCGCGACTACCCCGAGATTCAACTGGTTCACGAAGATTTCAACCGTCCCGTCCTTCAGGAAAACTTCGAGTACGCGTTGTCCTCACTCTGCCTCCATCATCTCTCCGATGAACAAATTAAAGCTTTGCTGAAGCGCAGCGACCAGCTCTGCCGGCGCGGCATGATCATGAACGATTTAAAGCGCAGTGTCCGTGCATGGTTGTGGATCTGGGTTTTGTCGCGTCTGGGCGGCGCGCACCCTATCGTGCAGAACGATGGACCCTTGTCTGTGCGCCGGGCGTTCACCGCCCGTGAGTTGGAAGAATGCGGCAGAGCCGCCGGGCTGTCCTATGTAAAGGTGTCGACGCATTTTGGTTACCGACTGACGTTAGCGGGAGAAAAGCATGGCTGACGCCGTCGTCATCGGCGCCGGCCCCGCCGGGAGTTCCGCCGCCATCAGGCTGGCGCGCATGGGCATGCGCGTTCGACTATATGAGAAAGCGACATTTCCGCGCGCCAAACTTTGCGGTGGATTTATGAGTCCGGAGTGTCTGGAAGACCTCTCGGACTTAGACGTCCTGGACGATCTCCGCGCCGCAGGGGCCACCCTGGTTCGCCGCACAGTGATCGCATCCATGAAAGGCATACGTGTAGAGTCAGCCTTACGAGAGGCGGCACTCTCCACGTCGCGCGACATTCTGGATCAACTGCTTCTGGCCCAGGCAGCCCGAGCGGGCGTCGACATCCGTATGGGCGCTGACGGATTTCAAGACTCTTCGCCGCGCGACTTTACGGTCATCGCCGCAGGCCGAGCTTTAGGGGCGCGAGCTCAAAAATTGACGCCCTGGTATGCCGGTTCGCAGACGGCCTACGTCGGTGTACAGGCTTTCTTTGACAACGTGCGCGATCTGACAGATCAGGTGGAAATAAACCTTGTGGAATGCGGCTATGTCGGCCTCGTACGTCAACAGCAGGGGATCAATGTTTGCGCCATGGTGACCCCAGACGTCCTACGCAGGCACGGGCCATCGCTAGATAACGTGTTACAAAAGTGGACCCTCGAAAATCCAATACTGAAGGATCATTTTCAGGCCGCACGCCGCAAAAGTCCGTGGATGTCCGTGAGCCCGGTGCGCTTAGGGATCAGACAGCTGAGCGCGCCTGGAACGTTTTATGTTGGAGATGCGGCCTGCGTCTTTGATCCGTTCGCGGGCGAGGGTATGGCGATGGGAATTTATGGATCCAGGCTGCTCATGAAAGCATTCGAACAAATGGAAATGTCAGCGGAAATGGCTTATGAAATTCTTTGGCGTCAGGCCTTCCTCCCCGCACTTAAGTGGAATGCCGTCATGCGGCTTTTTTACAGCGTCCCATTTCTTCGTGAATCGATTTTACGTACGATGCAAGGGTATCCGCAGGGCTTGAACTGGATGACCGACCTCACACGCTATCGACCCGCTTTATGATTGAAACCAAGAAAATCGCGCAGACCAGTCCGCATCGCATACCGAGGGTGAACCGTCAGGGCACACTTTACCTCACCGGTTTTCATACTATCCCTCCACGCTTTACGACATCCCAAGCGGAGCTGCTGGACTGGCTGGTGGAAGCGCATGTTCACACCGGAGGATTAGGGCGAGACGCGTTGACATCGATGTTTGCCAGGCACAGCGCTTCTTCAGAACATATTGCGTTCCGAGGGCATGAGCTGGAGGACTTTTCTCACCGCCGGTGGGAAGAAATGGAACTCTTCAGCCCGAAAGGTTCTGATTTAGGGGAAAAAACAAAGTTCTTCGAAGAAAGCGTCAATATGATTTTCACGCGGCTGTATTCCGCCCATGCGGCGCCCCCAGGCGCCATCGTGCATGTGACCTGTACAGGCTACGTATCGCCGAGCGGCGCGCAGCGTCTGGTCTCGCTACGGAACTGGGGCAGGCGGACGCAGGTCCTGCATGCCTATCACATGGGCTGTTATGCTGCACATCCTGCTGTGCGGATGGCGGCAGGTCTTTCCGTGAGCGCCTTCGAATCCATTGAGCCCATCGATATTGTGCATACGGAGCTCTGCAGTCTGCATCTAGATCCCAAGCTTCACGATCCGGCGCAACTCATCATCCAGAGCTTATTTGCGGACGGGTTTATCAAGTATCAGATGAAGAATTCCGCCCTGGCAGATTCGGTGCATGAGCCCAGGCTGGAACTGTTGGCCGGCCGTGAAGAGATCATTCCTAATTCGGAAGGCGCGATGGCCTGGTGGACAGGACCGATGAATTTTCAGATGGATCTTTCTAAGGAAGTGCCGACGCTATTGGCGAGCTCTTTGCCGCGTTTCATCAAGACGATTGTGGACGAGGCAGGTCTGGATTGGGGACAAGAAAAAGACCATCTACTTCTGGCGATTCATCCCGGAGGGCCGAGCATCATCGAATTGTCGCAGCGCGTTTTAAGTGCGCGGCCCGATCAAGTGCGTCACAGCCGGCAGATCCTTCGAGAGCACGGCAATATGTCGTCCGCAACGCTCCCACACATCTGGCAGAGAATTTTGTTGGATCCAGACGTTCCGGACGGAACCCTGGTAGCAAGTCTGGGCGCCGGCCCCGGCCTCACCCTCTCCGGCTTATTATTCCGAAAAAAAGATAATTAGGCGATCGTGACGCGTTTGTCCAGATAGACGTCCTGGATGGCGTTGAGGATCTTCACGCCGTCGGTCATCGGTCTCTGGAAGGCTTTGCGGCCCGAGATGAGGCCCATGCCGCCCGCGCGCTTGTTGATGATGGCGGTCTTGATGGCTTCGGCCATATCGCCTTCGCCGGAGGAGGCTCCGCCTGAATTGATCAAGCCCGCGCGGCCCATGTAGC
>JANLWZ010000285.1:0-2218 GCA_031364865.1 Elusimicrobiota bacterium | reverse complement strand
TCCGACCGGTCTTGTTCGGTCGCCTGCTGATGCACCGTAGTAGAAGTGTACCGGGGATCGAAGCCGACCTCCGTAATGCTGATCCTCTTTCCGCCGCCCAAGTTCTGAAGGAAGGCTGCCAGATCACCGATATATTTTTGCAAGTCGCAGTCCGCTGGCCCGCGCGAGCAATAGGGATGAATGCCCACGCTGTCAAAACTCGACCATGCGCCGGCGTCGTGAAGTCCCTGAATATAAGGGTAGTTCGCCTGGGGTAAGAGAGGGTCATCCACTCGGGGCATGCCGATGAGGCCGCCCAGAATCACATTCGCGGATGGATCTTCCGTTTTGATGGCCGGATAGGTGGCTTTGAGCAGGTCCCCAAAGGTCGCAACATTGGGAACAGGTCCCCAGTTGCCGTCCGCGTTTTCTTCATTCCAGATTTCCCAATCATGGATTCTGTCTTTATAGCGATGCACTACCTGCTTTGCGTAATTTGAAAAATCCGCCATTCTTTGAGGAGGATAAAGGACACCGTTTGTTCCTGTGGGGGCCGAGGTCGCCCAATCGGGCGTGTACAGTAAAGTGGGGACGAGGATAATGTTGTGGTTGGAGAGGGTATCTGTGACTTTGTCAAAGTAGCCCCACACAAACTGTCCTTGGACATTTTCAATTTCTGTCCATGGATACTGTGCTCGCGCCTTATGAACTCCGAGTGCTTCCATGGACTGAGCTGATTTCGGGACAAACAGGGGACATTCTCCGCGGAGAATTATATTGATGCCGAAAACTGAATTCGGAGAAGCGGGTTTGGCGGTGAGCGAGAAAGTAATCGGAGCGGTCCTGACGGAATATTTTTGCGGCGTGCCCACAGCCACCGAAAGCGTGTGATTTCCATCGGACAAGAGCGTCGGATGAACAAAACGAAAACTCCCATCAGCACTGCTGGTTACTGTGCCGGAGAGCGCGTTGTCAACAAAGAGAACCACGGAGGTCAGCGGAGCGGTGTACCCATCCATCGCTACCGAGGGGTTGGACAAAGTGTCCCCTTGGACCGGAGTGGTGAGGTAGATGTCCGAATACGAACGTGAAAAATGGGTGACCATCACGTTGTAGTCGAAGATATCGATGGCTCCATCGCCATTCAGATCGTAAGTGGAGGAATAAGGCTGATTGAAGTGGGAGACCAGTTGGTTATAGTCGACCTCATCAATCCGTTGATTGCCGTCCAGATCTCCAGCCAGAAACGAGGCGCCGCTGAGATTTACGGCGGAGTGTCCCGCCAGTATCGATACATGCGGAAACATGATCGGCAGATAGCCCGCTGGCTGAATCTTGATGTCGTAGACGCCGTAGGGCATATCGGGGACGAGCCCCGCATAAGTGCTGCCCGATGTGGATCTCGTCAGGACGATCTGCTTTGTGACGGGCGCGCCATCATTGCGCAACAGGACAGAGGGCCAGTATTTGAGCGTCGCGGGAACAGCTTGTACGGCGGACCCTGCGCCGCCAAGCGTCACAGAAAAAGTGACGGCCATGGTCCCTGCTTGATAACCTGGACACGTCGTGGGATCGCCTATGCCTGACGCCGGTCGGATGACCGATAGCAGGAGGAGGAATGAAATTAAAGTGGTGCTACCGAATGACCGTGAATAGACCACGCGTTTTATTTCCTTGGGTGTCGGTGACGAGGTAAACATAAATCCCAGAGGCGACGTGGTCGCCGCCGTCGTTATGGAGGTCCCATGAAACCGATCCGGAGGGGGCAGAGAAGGCATTCACCCACCGGCCAGAGACTGTAAAGATCTTCACCGTGCTGCCCGCGGGCATCTGGTCAAACGTCAGGTGATTATCCCCTCGTGCGACACGGACGGGATTGGGATAGACGCGCACGTTGACTTCGTTATCGCCGGCTAAAGAAATTGTGGTGCTCGCCCAGGAAGAAGTTTGGCTGCCGTTCACCACCTGGACTCGTAAGAAATAGCTGCCGGGCGTCAAATTCAAAGGTGACAAGCTAAGACGCGCCACCGATGTCTGAAAGGGGGCAGGGTTCGCTGTCATGTTCATGGCTCCAGGTGCGGCAACTCCCGCAGCGGATGGACTGATTTCCCAGTTAAACCCAGTAGAGGGCCCATTATAAGGAAACGACAACTCATCCCTCAGGTTAAAAGTTCTCCCATTCAAGCTGGTGAGGTCGGGCAGGGGGAGCGGAACCGGAGGAATGATGACAGGAGGAGCG
>JANLWZ010000280.1:0-15795 GCA_031364865.1 Elusimicrobiota bacterium | reverse complement strand
CGGCCGCCATCGTCGGCCAATCGATGCGTCTTGTCCAGGTGCCGAGGAAGGAATCTTTTTTAATCACCCAGCACTCCTTGAATTTTAACCTGGCCCACTTCATCCGATTTGAGCACCATCGCCAGGAGATCATGAGCAATGGGAGCGGCCGCAGAGCCGCCATGGCCGCCATGTTCCACGAGGACCGCGCACGCCACCTGCGGATTTTCAACGGGCGCGTACGCGACAAACCAGGCATGATCCTCGCCTTTAGCGGCCTGCGCCGTTCCTGTTTTTCCGGCGACGCGAATACCGGGGATCTGCGCAGCGCCTCCGGTGCCTGACTTCACCACCTGCTCAAGACCTTCGCGCACGAGCGCCATCGAACGTTCAGAAAGTGTCAGTCGCTTCAAAAGTTTAGGCTGGCCCAGGTGTTCGATCAATTTGCCGAAATGCTGCGCGTCGGCTACGAGATACGGCTGCCAGATGGCGCCGCCCGAGGCAAACGTCGACATGAGCATCGCCATCTGCAGCGGTGTCACCTGCAGGAGTCCCTGTCCGATCGCATAATTCAACGTCTCGCCGCCTGCCCAGAAGCGGTCGGAAGCGCGCTTCCTGTCGCGCTTGAGCGCGAGCGGAAGCTTGGCTTTCTTCTCATGCGGCAAATCCACCCCGGTCGTGGCTCCTAGGCCGAAGTTTACGGCCATTTCCTCAATCGCCTCAGCACCGACGTCCATGCCCAGCTGGTAGTAGTACACATCGCAGCTCTCCGCGAGCGCGCGCGTGAAATTCATATACCCATGGCCTTCTTTTTTCCAGCATTTGAAGACACGATTCTCTTTACCGTAGACGTAAGAACCGCTGCAGAAGACCCTTCGGCTGGGATCGATCGTCCTTTTTTCCAGCGCGGCCAGTGACGAAATGATTTTAAACGTCGAGCCCGGCGGATACAGACCGAGGATGGTCCGGTTAAAGAGCGGGAGTTTCGGGTCCTGGAGCAGTTCTTTTCGCTCTTTGGAATCGCCCAGCGGCATAAAGAGATTGGGATCAAAACCGGGCGATGACGCGAGGGCCAGCAGCTCGCCCGAATTGGGATTGATCACGACCGCGGCGCCCGCGTGCCGCGTCGCTGAAAGTTTTTGTTCGGCCAGCGCCTGGAGCTTGTGATCGAGGGTGAGGACAATATCTTTGCCGGCCTCCGGCGGCACATGGCGTATGACGCGCACCTGTCGGCCGCGGGCGTCCACTTCGATGACAAATCCGCCGTCCTGGCCGTGCAGCGTCGGATCGTAGAGACGCTCGAGACCCAGTTTCCCGATCCAGTCGCCGCTTTGATAGCCGCGCTCCGCGAAATGTTCCAATTCCGCGTCGGTGATCTGACCTACGTGCCCGAGGACGTGCGAAGCGAGCTTGCCCATCGGGTAATGCCGCTGTTCTTCAATCGTCAGCGAGATTCCGGGCAGGTGGGTGCGGGATTGCAGGATTTGGAACGCCTGCGCGCGCGTGAGCCGGTCGGAAATACGCACCATCGATTTGGATTTGACGGCGGCGAAAATACGCTTCTGTATCTCCGGCCCCTGCACGTCCAGGAGCGCAGACATGCGATCGGCCAGCGATTCAAAAAGTTGAGAGTCCAGGCCGAGCGGCGAAAAAAGTGCGACGAAAACGGGCTGATCGTCCGCAAGGACCGCGCCGTGGCGATCGAGGATGCGGCCCCGCGGCGCGCGTTCCACCAAACGCTGCGTGCTGTTATTATCGGAGGCCAGCGCGAGCGACTTGCCGCGAATCACCTGCAGCGTAAAAAGCTTCATCCAGCAGGCGCCAATAGCGGCAAAAGCGAGCGCGGTCAACACGCGCGCGCGGCCGGCGCGGATCGCCTGATGAGAATAGCCGACGGCAAATACCATTTAGCGGTCCCTTTCTTGAGGCATCTGGCCCCAGAGCTGTCCCCAGAATTCAAGGACGGAAAAGAATACGGGCGCCACGATCGCGTTGACCACCGGGACCGTTAAGATCGCCCAGCGCAGGGGTTCGTCGGCGGACGAAACGAGGCGCGTGATCAAATAGTAGGCGGTGTAGTAGGCCATGGTCGCAACCCAGGAAAGGATCGTCTGTGTCCAGAGCTTGGAAAAATCCAGCTGCCGGCGAAACATTCCCGTGGAGTACCCTGCCAGTGAAAAAAGAATGCTGTGCAATCCCAGGAAGCCCAGTGCGGCCGCATCGAGCAGAAGTCCCCAGATAAAACCCGTGCTTTCCCCCACCCAGGGACCGCGCACGAGACCAAAATGCAGCACGGCAAGAAACACCCACTGCACGGCAAAGAGCGTCCCCCCCAGATAGTGATTGCTCGCGATCTGCATCCAGAGAATGATCCAGACGGTCAGCAGATAAAAAAGTGTTTTCTTCATTCCTGATTTCTGCCCGTCGTAATGACGAGCACCGTGCGCAGCGCGTTCGATTTGGCCGCCGGCCGCAGGCGCGCCTGCAAAAAGAGTTTGCTTGGATCCGGATCGATGCTCTGCACCCAGCCAAGGGGTACGCCTGCCGGAAATATTTTTCCAAGGCCAGAGGCGGACACCAGATCGCCGATCTTGACCTGGCTGCTGCGGTCGAGGTATTTCAAAAGCAGTTCATGCGAGTTGGTTCCTTCGACCACACCGTCATCGCCGCTTAAACCCGCGACTTCCGCTGCGACCGCGCTTAAAGGATCCTGCACGAGCATCACCTTGGCCACACGCGGCGAAACTTCGGTGATGCGCCCGATGAGGGCTTCGCGCCCGTCGGAGAGGGCGAGCACGGGATCATCCACAGAAAGGCCGTCGTTGCTCCCTTTATCAAGAACGATATCCTGGAACCACCGCTGCGGATCACGGCCGACGACATGAGCGGCCACCGAACGCGGCCAGCGCTCGGATTTGAGCGAAAGGACACCGCGCAATTTCGTATTTTCGTCTTCCAGGACACGCACTTTGCGCAGCAATTCAGCGGAAGCGCTCAGGTCGGTGACGGCAGGCATAGCCTCGATGGCATCGCCCTGCGCTGGAGGGAGAAGTCCAGGGCTCGCCGAAGCGGGCATGGACACTTGCGTCAAATATCTTTGCGGAGGCAGCGCGAAACGCACCAGGAACACCTGAAAATAGTGAACGGTTGTGTTTTTATGAAAGGCAAGGAGTGAAGCGGAGAGAAATAAGAGGCCTGCCAGCAGCAGTGTCGATTTATATCGCTCGTGTATGTCCCAGTCCATCAGGTAAAACCCCCTGGACTCGGGAACCCGCTTACGACTTCAGGGCGGGCCCGCCAGTTGTCTGGCGGGGAAACTAACTTTAGTGCAGAGGAAGCGAGCGGCGTTCACGCCGCATCTGGTCAAGCTCTTCCAAATAACGCCCAGTTCCCATCACCACACACGTCAAGGGATCTGCGGCCATTACCACCGGCAGCTCGGTCTCTTGTGAGAGAAGATCGGGAAGCCCCCTTAATAGAGCTCCCCCTCCCGCAAGGACGATGCCGGTATCCACTAAATCTGCGGCTAATTCAGCCGGTGTTTCTTCCAGAGTTTGCTTAATCACTTCAATGATCAGTTTGATCGGATCCGCCAGCGCCTGCCGCACCTCTTCCGAGGTAATGGTGACCGTCTTGGGCAACCCTGTCACCTGGTCACGGCCTTTGACTTCCATCACTTGTTCTTCAGGCAGCGGAAAAACCGATCCAATCTTTATTTTCACTTCTTCCGCGGACGTTTCACCGATGAGCAGGTTGTATTTCCGGCGGAAGTACTGAATGATGGCCTCGTCCAGCTCGTCACCCGCGACGTCCAGCGACTTGGAGACCACCATGTCCCCTAAGGAGACGACCGCTACTTCAGTCGTTCCCCCTCCCATATCGACGATCATGTGCCCGCGCGGTTCGTTGATCGGAATGTCTGCGCCGATCGCGGCCGCCATGGGCTCTTCAATCAAATACACTTCGCGCGCTCCTGCCTGCTGTGCGGACTCGCGGACCGCGCGCTTTTCAACTTCGGTAATCCCGGACGGAACGCCAATGACGATCCGGGGATGTAAAAGACTCCTGCGATTGTGCACCTTCTTAATAAAGTAGCGGATCATGCGCTCGGTCACATCGAAGTCCGCGATCACGCCATTGCGCAGCGGGCGTACCGCGATGATGTTCGCCGGGGTTTTGCCGAGCATGCGCTTGGCTTCGGCGCCGATGGCGAGCACGTTCCTCGTGTCCTTTTCAATCGCGACCACCGAGGGTTCACGGAGCACGATGCCTTGTCCCTTGACATAAACAAGGGTATTGGCCGTTCCGAGGTCAATACCCATGTCGTTGGAGAAAAGGCTGAAAAGGTAGTTAAACATTTACGAGACCAGCTTCAGGATTCCCATCTCCGCGCCATCCGAGAGGCGCGGACCGATCGCGATGAATTGCGTGTAGCCGCCTTTGCGATCTTTGTACCGCGGTGCGAGAACATCGAAGAGCTTAGCGTTTACGGAAGGATTTTTCAAATCCGCCGCGACGCGTCTTCGAGCGACAAGGGTACCACTTTTGGCCAGCGTGATCAGCTTTTCAGCGACCCGAGCACATTCCCGCGCTTTGGGCTTGGTGGTCTCGATCTTCTCGTAATGTAAGAGGCTGGTGGCCATGTTCTTGAGCATCTGAAAGCGATGCCCTGTTGGCCGACCTAGTTTACGTCCTGCTCCTGTGTTCATACGGCTCTCCTCTGTAAAACTTTAGTTCGTTTTGGCAGCCTGGCTCGCGGCTCCGGTATCCATACCGAGGCTGAGGCTGAGTTCGGTCAAGCGCTCTTTGATTTCATCGAGCGACTTCTTGCCGAAGTTCTTATAGCCGATGAGTTCTTCGTCCGTCTTTGACACGAGATCTCCAATGGTACGAATCTTAGCGGCCTTGAGACAATTGGACGCGCGCACCGAAAGCTCGATGATGTCCACGGGTTGGTTTAAGAGCTCGCGCAGGCGATCGTTATCGACTCCGCCACCCGTGACGGCAGGGATCGCGGCTGTCGCTTCTGGAGCCTGGACGACTTCTTCTTCTTCAAACGTGATGAAGATGGAGAGGCTGTCCTTGAGAATCTTCGCGGAGTATGCAATCGCATCCCCCGGAGCGACCGAACCGTCGGTCCACACATCCAGCACGAGGCGATCGTAGTCCGTCACCTGTCCCACGCGGGAATTTTCCACGTCGTAGTAAACTTTAATGACCGGGGAAAAGAGGGAATCCATCATGAGGGTATCGGCTGGATAGTTCTCTTTCACCTGCTTGTCGGCCGGCACATAACTGCGGCCGCGGCAAACCCAGAGCTGCAGGTTGATCTCGCCATTGGTGTCGAGCGTGGCGATGGGAAGATCAGGCGTCAAGATTTCGACGTTGGCGTTGGCTTCAATGTCTTTCGCGCGAACGACGCGTTCACCCTTGATGGAGAGGCGGAGGATTTCCGGCTCTGGCGTGTGAAGCTTAAAGCGCAGCTGCTTCAGGTTGAGAAGAATCGTGATGACATCCTCGCGTACGCCCTTCATCGTGGAGTATTCGTGGACGACTTTGTCGATCTTCACAGCGGTGACGGCGCAGCCTTCCAGGCTGGAGAGCAGGATCCGTCTCAGGGAATTGCCGATCGTGTGTCCGTAGCCCTTTTCGAAGGGTTCGGCGTAGAAACGACCGAACGTGTCGGTCAGTGTCTCTTGGTCACACTCTAGGCTTTGGGGCAATACTAAATCGCGTAATTTCATCGGTACATCCTCCTATTTAGAATACAACTCTACGATTAATTGTTCGTCGACGGGGTACGACATTTCGTCTCGGTTGGGCCAGCTGCGAACTTTGCCTGACACGTGCGAGGCATTCACCTCGACCCATGACGGCAGCGGGCCGCGTTTCTGCAGCGCTGCCAGCGCCTGTTGAACGGCAACGTTCTGGCGGGCCTTCTCCGACAAACTGATCTTGTCGCCAGGCTGCGCCTGGTACGACGGGATGTCCACACGCTTATCGTTCACGTTGACATGTCCATGCAGCACGAGCTGCCTGGCGTGCGGCATCGACAGCGCAAACCCGAGACGCTTTACGACGTTGTCTAGGCGCGTCTCGAGCATACGAAGCAGGTTTTCGCCGGTGAGGCCTGGCTGGCGTTCGGCCCGCTCAAAGTAATGGTGGAATTGTTCTTCGGTGAGACCCGCAATGCGCTTGGTCTTCTGCTTTTCACGAAGCCGGCGGCCGTACTCGGACACTTTCACGCGTTGATTCACGTGCATGCCCGGCGCTGACTTTCGCTTCCCTTTGTCCAAGGTACAGGCGTTAAAGCACTTCTCACCCTTCAAGAAGAGTTTTGTGCCTTCCCGGCGGCACAGACGGCAAACGGCTCCAATATATCGCGACATTACACTCTCCTCGGTTTGGGCGGGCGGCACCCGTCGTGGGGAATAGGCGTCACATCCCGAATGGAAAGAATCACAAGGCCGGCGCCCTGAAGACCACGGATCGCCGTTTCGCGGCCTGATCCTGGACCTTTCACGAGCACGTGCACCTGCTTCACACCGAGCTCCATCGCCTTTTTCGCCGCCGTATCCGCCGTAATCTGCGCTGCAAAGGGCGTTCCCTTCTTGGTTCCTTTAAAGCTGCAACCACCGGCCGTCGCCCATACAATCACAGCACCGGACTCGTCCGTGATGGACACAATCGTGTTGTTGAACGACGATTGGATACAGGCACGTGCGACGGTGATGTTCTTCCAAAGTTTTTTCTTGCGTGCCGAACCCGGGCTTGCTTTGTTCGCGGGTGCGCCAGCTTGAGACTTTGGTTCAGAGGCCTTGGGTGGTGGTAATTTTTCTTCTGCCATACGTTCTCCTTAGATTCCTTTATTTAGCCGCTGCTGCGGGTGCTGCTGTGGTCGGCTTCTCAGCTCGCGCTGACCCGACGGTCTTGCGACGGCCCCTACGCGTTCTGGCGTTGGTCTTGGTCCGCTGGCCACGGCACGGGAGGTTTCTCCGGTGACGAAAACCCTTGTACGAACCTATTTCGATGAAACGACGGATGTTCGCTTGAATATCGCGGCGAAGATCGCCTTCGACGCGCAGTTCACGCGTCTGGATGATCGTGCTGATTTTGTTCACTTCCGCTTCCGTCAAATTTTTGACGCGCGTGGTGGGGTCGATTTGTGCTTCCGTCACAATGTCCGCACCCAATTTACGGCCGATGCCGTAGATGTACATGAGCGCGATATCCACGCGCTTTTCTTTTGGAAGATCTACCCCTGAAATACGTGCCATAAAAGTTCCCTCTATCCCTGACGCTGTTTGTGACGCGGCTCTTTACAGATCACGCGCACAACGCCTTTGCGCCGGATGACTTTACATTTCCCACAAATGGCTTTGACCGATGCTCGAACATTCATTCTATTTCTCCCGGAACGTGATCCGTCCGCGTGTTAAGTCGTACGGGGACAGTTCTACCTTGACTTTATCACCTGGCAAAATCTTGATGTAGTGCATGCGCATTTTCCCGGAAATATGCGCCAACACCTGATGGCCGCCTTCGATTTCTACTTTGAACATCGCGTTGGGGAATGCTTCCACCACGCGTCCTTCGACTTCAATTTTTTCTTCTTTGGTCATTTGCCCTTTGCATCCCCGTGGAGAGTCAGCACTTCTGTGCCATTCTTGGTGATCGCCACCATCTTTTCGTAGTGGACCGAAAGACTTCCGTCTTTCGTCACCACCGTCCAACCATCCGGCTTATGATCGATCGCGGCGGTTCCGAAGTTCGCCATCACTTCCAGCGCCAGCACCATGCCTTCGACCAATCGTATGCCCGTGTTGGGCTTGCCGTAGCAAGGCACATGCGGTTCTTCATGCATCGCCCTGCCAATGCCGTGGCCGCCGTACTCGCGGACCACATGAAATCCTTCGTCTTCGACAGCCTTCTGCATGGCGTAGGACACGTCACCCAACCGGTTGCCTTCGAGCGCCGCGTCCATCGACGCGTGAAGCGAAGCGCGTCCCGCTTTCATCAAGCGTTCCTGCTCCTCCGTCACCTTCGGGCCAATGACCCAGGACGTGGCCGTGTCGCCGCAGTAGCCTTCGACAAACATGCCGATGTCGAGGCTCAAGAGATCCCCATCTTTGAGCTTCCGGTTTCCCGGAATCCCATGAACGATTTCATCGTTCACCGAGGTGCACACCACCGCGGGATACCCGCGATAGTTGAGAAAGGAAGGCTTTGCGCCCTGCTCCTTCATCATCTTGTGCGCCATGACATCGATATCTTTAGTGGTCATGCCGGCGACGATACTTTTCTTCAGCGCCAAAAGTATTTCGGCGGACACCTGACCCGCTTTTCTTAAAAGATCAATTTCCCGCGGACTCTTCAGCTCGATACGGGCGGCCTGCACCATCAGTGAGGCCTATTTCACTCCACAAATCTGCATGACTTCTTTAGCCACATCCTGAACCGGCAGCGACGCGTCACAAATCTTGAGCACACTCTTCTTTTCGTAATACTGAAGAAGCGGCTGCGTGGTCTTCTCGTAGACTTCCAGGCGCTTGCGAATGGCCGCCGGCTCGTCATCGGCTCGCGCGATGAGCGCGGCGCCGCATTTGTCGCACTTGCCATCGCGCTTCGGCGGCTGCGACACGAGGTTGTAGGTCGTGCCGCACTGGCTGCAGACGCGGCGTTTGCCCATGCGTTCGACCACGACGTTGGCCACGACTTTAAAGTAAAGAACCGCGTCCAAGGGCGTTTTCTCTTTCACAAGAAAAGCGTCGAGCGCTTTGGCCTGGACGAGACTTCTGGGATAACCGTCCAGAATAAAACCTTTTTTACAGTCTTTCTCTTTAAGACGTTCCGCGACAATCGCGTTGGTGAGCTTATCTGGAACCAGAAGACCTGAGTTCACAAACTGTGCTACCTGACGACCCAACGAACTTTCTTTGCCGATTGCAGCTCTGAAGATGGCTCCCGTCGCAATGGCTGGGATTTTCAGCTTCTCACTGACGACTGCCGCCTGTGTGCCTTTGCCGGCACCGGGAGGCCCGAGAAAAACAAATCTGCTCACCTAGTTACGATCCAACGTTGAACCAACGGCCTTTGAATCCACCACCGCCGCCTTTGAAGAACCCGTCATAGTGTCTCATGATCAGGTGCGACTGGATCTGGCCGATGGTATCCAGCGCCACGCCAACGACGATCAACAACGCGGTGCCGCCGAAGAAAAAGGGTGCATTCATCATCTTCCTCATCATGTCTGGAAGTACGGCAATCGCTGCCACAAAAAGCGCTCCACCTAACGTGATCTTTTCCAGGATACCTTCGATGTAATGAGCGGTGGCCTCCCCCGGCCGAATCCCGGGAATAAAACCGCCCCACTTCCTTAAATTCTCTGCCAGATCATTCGGATTAAACTGCACCGAGTTATAGAAGTAGCAGAAGAATACGATCAGGCCTGCATACATGAGCTCGTAGAGCCAGCTGCCGCGCTGCTCGAGCTGCGCAATCTTCGTGGCCCATCCCGAGTTCGGGAAAAAGGCCGCGATCGTGACCGGTACGGCTAATAGCGAGACGGCAAAAATGACCGCGATCACGCCCGACTGATCGACTTTGAGCGGAAGATACGTGCTTGAGCCGCCGTACATTTTGCGGCCGACCACGCGCTTGGCATACTGCACAGGAATCTTGCGCTGCGCCGTCTCTACCCAGACCACGAGGCCGGTGACGACGATGACCAATGCGACGAGGAACAGGACTCGGAAAAGCGTGTATTCTTCGACGCGCACCAGCTGAATAATGTCAGAGAAGGCCGCCGGAATACGATCCACAATGCCTGAAAAAATGATCAGCGACGTTCCATTTCCGATGCCGCGTTCCGTGATCTGTTCACCCAGCCACATGATGAACACAGAGCCGGTCGTGAGCGTCAACACGGTCATCGCTATCCAACCCGCCGAAGGGTCCAGAACGATCGATGCTCCGCCGGGGCCGGTCATCTTGGAAATCGTGAGCGCGAGTCCAAAGGACTGCAGCCCACCCAGGACGAGCGTCAGATACCGCGTGTACTGATTCAGCCGCTTGCGGCCTTGTTCGCCTTCCTTGGCCAAGCGGTCAAGGAAAGGAATCACATGTGCGCCCTGCAAGAGACTCATGATGATGGAGGCGTTGATGTAAGGGCCAACGCCCATGGCAAAGATCGCCAGGCGCCCCATCGCGCCGCCTGAAAAAATGTTCAAGAAGCCGAGCAGCGTGTTTTGCTGCTGCGCAAAAAACCCACGGAGCGCTTCGGCATTGACGCCCGGGACAGGAATCGTTGCACCCACGCGATACGCCGCAATGATCGCCAGCGTAAAGAAGATCCGGCGCTTAAGCTCCGGGACTTTAAAAATATCGCCGATGGGGTTGTTTATCTCAGTGGACATCAGGCTTTCAGGACTTCCGCTTTACCGCCGGCCTTCTCAATCTTGGCCTTCGCCGATGCTGAAAACGCATGGGCCTGGACCGTGAGAGCTTTCGCCAGTTCCCCGTCGCCGAGGACTTTGATCCGGTCAGCGCTTTTCATAAGTCCTGAATCTCTGAGTGCTTCGAGCGTGACCGACGCTTTCGCATCGAACACTCTTTCCAAATCGCCGACATTGATCACCGCGAGACGATCGTCAAATTGGGTGTGCCGAAAGCCTCTCTTCGGAACGCGGCGGATCAGCGGCATCTGGCCGCCTTCAAAACCGGTCATGCCGCCAAAACCTGAGCGTGAGCGTTGGCCCTTCATGCCGCGCGTGGACTGCGCGCCGTGACCGGAGCCGATACCACGGCCGACGATCTTGCGGCGATGCTTGGCGCCCGGAGCGTGCTTCAGTTCATCAAGCCGCATGGGCGCCCACCGTATCTTTGCTGCTGCGCAGCGCTGTGATGGATTCTTTCGTCCTCAAGGACTTGAGCGCTTCCATCGTCGCGTAGACGACGTTGTAAGAGTTCCCTGAGCCGAGAGACTTCGACAAAATGTCTTTGATGCCTACGGCATCGAGCACCGCGCGGACGCTGCCGCCAGCGATAACGCCAGTGCCGGGAGCGGCCGGCTTCAGCAGCACGCGGCCTGCACCGAAAACACCAAGCACGGAGTGCGGTATGGTCACGCCATGGAGCGGGACCGTGATCAGATCTTTTTTCGCGCGAGCGACAGCCTTCTGAATGGCGGCCTGGATTTCTTTGGCCTTACCAATAGAGGTTCCTACGCGGCCCTTCTTGTCTCCGACGACCACAAGAATGCTGAAGGAAAAGCGTTTTCCGCCTTTCACCACTTTGGCGACGCGATTGATCGCTACGACTGTTTCGGCTAAACCTGATTCGTCCTGATAATTTCGAGCCACACGTTCTCCTTTGGGGTTAAAAATCTAGTCCCGCTTTGCGGGCTGAATCCGCAAGCGCTTTGATACGGCCATGGTAAACATTGCCGCCACGATCGAAAATGACCTGCTTCACGCCTTTGGCGATGGCTTTTTCTGCCACAAGCTTTCCGACGGCTTCGGCCGCAGAGATATTGCCGCCGTTCTTGAGCTTCAACTCGGGCGAAAGCGAAGAAGCCGCCACAAGGGTCTGGCCTTTCGCATCATCGATCAGCTGTGCGTAAATATGTTTGAGGGTCCGGCAGACCGAAAGACGCGCGCGGCCAAGCTGCGCCGCTTTGACTTTGCGCCGGGTTCGTTCCAGACGATATACGTAACGTTCTAGGGTTGCGCCTTGCATACTATTTCTTTGCTCCTCCACCCGCTGCGCCACCGGCGGCGCCTGCCGCCGCTTTACCGGCCTTGCGGATAATATGTTCGCCCACGTACTTGATGCCGCTTCCCTTGTAAGGTTCCGGCTTCTTCAGTCTGCGGATGCGTGCGGCGGTTTCCCCCACTAAATACGCATCCGAACCCGTGAGCGTGACAAAAGTCATCTTGGGATCGATCGTGACTTTGATTCCTGCGGGAAGTGGAAATACCACAGGATGCGCAAAGCCAAGAGTCATCGTGAGCTTGTCGCCGGCCACCTGGGCACGGTAACCAAGTCCGACGATTTCGAGCTCTTTCTTGAAACCCTTTGTGACGCCGATCACGGCGTTGTTCACGAGCGTGCGTGCCAGACCGTGCAGCGCGCTTCCTTTATCACCCGCAGCTTCCGTCTTTTCGAGCACGGCCTGCTTGGCGTCAACTTTGATCGTGATTCCCGGAGGCAATACCTGCGTGAGTTTTCCCAGCGGACCGGTCACTTCGACCGAGGAACCTTTGGGCTCGATTTTCACTTGGTCGGGGATCACGATGGGCATTCTTCCAATTCGGCTCATAAATTTTTAGCTCACTTCACAGAGGACTTCGCCGCCGACTTTCGCCTGGAACGCCTGGCGATCGGTGAGAAGCCCTTTTGAGGTGGAAATAATCATAATGGCTCCGGCTTCGCCGCGCTTCGCAAACGCCGTATAAGGACGATACACACGAAGTCCTGGGCGAGACATGCGTCGAGCGGTGACGAGCACCTGCTGTTTACCTGAAGCGTACTTCAGATAAATTCGTATGAACGGATGCTTCTTCGCGTCTTCCATCACTTTGTAATTGGCGATCAGGCCTTCGGCCTTCATGATGCGGATCACCGCGACCTTCATGCGGGAAGACGGCACATCCACTTTTTCGAAGAGTCTGCCAGAGGCGTTTCGAATAGCGGTTAAGAGATCAGAAATAGGGTCAGTCATGGGTTCACCAGCTAGCTTTCGTGACTCCAGGGATGAGTCCCTGATGAGCCGCTTGCCGGAAACAAAGCCGGCAGAGTCCGAAATCCCTGTAAAAGGCTCGGCCGCGTCCACAGTTCCGGCAGCGATTCCGGAAACGGGTTGCGAATTTTAAGCGTTTACGCATCTTGGCAACAGTTGCAATTCGAGCCACAAGATCTCCTTATGATTGAGCGGACTTTGCCGCTTGCGCTGCGGGCTTTTTCATGCCCCCGTCGCGCTCATTCGACTTAAATGGGAATCCAAAAAGGGTCAGCATCTCGCGCGCCTGCTCATCACCGGGGGCATTCGTCACAAAGGTGATGTTCATGCCGCGCACTTTAGGGGACTTGTCGAGATTTACTTCCGGAAAAATGTGCTGTTCGTTCAGGCCCATGTTGTAATTGCCGCGGCCGTCAAAGGCGCGAGGATCAAACCCGCGAAAGTCACGGATGCGAGGCACCGCGGCATTAATGAGGCGGTCGAGAAATTCATACATGCGCATTCCGCGCAGCGTCACGCGCAGGCCAATCGGCATTCCTTGACGGAGCTTAAAGTTTGAAATGGATTTCTTGGCGCGGCGAACCTGAGGTTTCTGGCCGACAATGACGGAAAGCTCAGCGGTCGCAGTGTCGAGCACCTTGATGTCTTCTTTGGCTTCATTGACACCCATGTTAACGACCAGCTTCACAAGGCGCGGCACCTGATAAGGATTCTTGAGTTTGAATTTCTCAATCATCCCGGGAATAACCACGGTTTTATAGTGCTCTTTTAATCTAGGCGTATAGTCTTTAGTCGTCATGAAACGAGCATCTCCCCACATTTGCGGCAAGCGCGCACCTTGGTCCCGTCGGAAAGGACGTCGACTTTCGGGCGCATCGGCCGGTTGCACTTCGGGCATACCAGCATCACATTGGACATATGAATCGACGCTTCTTTTTCGCGGATACCGCCGGGCTGGCCCTTTTGCGGGTTACCGCGCGTATGGCGCTTTACAAAATTGATCTTGGACACGAGCACCCGTCCGGAATCCTGGAGGACTGCGACGACTTCCCCCTGCTTGCCGCGGCTAGAGCCCGCGAGCACTACGACTTTGTCTTTTTTTCGAATGGCGCTCATCACACCACCTCGGGAGCTAAAGAGATGATCTTCAAATAGTTTCGTTCGCGCAGTTCGCGTGCGATCGGTCCGAAGATGCGCGTGCCCTTTGGCTCGCCTTCGGCATCGATCAAGCAGACGGCGTTGTCATCAAATTTGACATAGCTTCCATCGATGCGGCGATGTTCGCGTACCGTGCGCACGACAACGGCTTTCACCACTTCACCCTTTTTGATTGTGGCGGTGGGCAGCGCGTCCTGCACGGAACACACCACGATATCCCCGAGTCCTGCGTAGCGACGGCGGGTGCCTCCCATGACGCGGAAGCAGCGAAGCTTCCGTGCGCCGGAGTTATCGGCAACGTTCAAAATGGATCGTTCTTGAATCATTCTGCTTTCTCCAAAATTTGGGATACTCGCCAGCGCTTAAGCTTCGACAGGGGCTTCGTTTCCACGATCTCCACTTTATCGCCCGTATGGCTTTCGTTTTTCTCATCGTGAGCGTAAAAGCGACTGCTGCGCCGGAGAACTTTATGATAGAGCGCATGCGTCGTATTCCAGGAGACCTTGACCACGCGCGTCTTGTCCATCTTGTCGGACACGACCACGCCTTCGCACACTTTGCGTGCGGTGCGTAAATTTTCAGGCGCCACGGGGGCGTTCGGTGTAGAAGACATTAGGCGACCTTCTCTTTCTGGCGCAAGTGCGTTAGAAGCCTTGCAATCTGACGACGTGCCGTGCGGATCTCCATCGGATTCTTCATGGGATTGGTCGCGTGTTGAAATTTCATCTTAAAGCTATTATCGCGGCTTTCCCGAAGCTGCGCTTCGAGCTCCTGCTTCGACAAATCGGTCAGTTTTGCTTTGGATTTCTTTTTAGCCATTAGTTTTCCTCACGTGTGACAAATCGGGTTTTGATGGGAAGCTTATGCGACGCAATGCGCATGGCTTCCATGGCTTCCGCCTGCGGCAAGCCTTCAAGCTCGAACATGATCCGTCCGGGCTTTACGACAGCCACCCAGAATTCGGGCGCCCCTTTTCCTTTACCCATACGCGTTTCCGCGGGCTTCTTGGAAACAGGCTTGTCAGGGAAAATCCGGATCCAGAGCTTTCCGCCCTTTTTAATAAATCGCGAGAGCGCCACGCGCGCCGCTTCGATCTGACGGCTGGTGATCCAATGCGACTCCAGCGCCTGCAGACCGTACTGGCCGAAATCCACGGAGGTCGCACCTTTGGACTTGCCTTTGAGGCGGCCGCGATGCTGCTTGCGGTACTTCACACGCTTGGGCATCAACATTACTACTTGCCCTCGCCTTCTTCAGGCAAAATTTCTTCATCGGCCGCATCCGCCACGATGGGCTCAGCGACCGCTACAGCGGCCGGGATCTCGGACTGGGCGATTTTTTCAATTTCTTCTTTAGGAATAAGCTTCACTTCTTCCATGAGATCTTCACGCGTTTTCTTAAAGAGTTCTTTCTTGAAAATCCATACCTTCACGCCAATGCGTCCCATCGGGATGAGCGCTTCATACGTACCGTAATCGATGTCGGCACGGAAGGTCTGCAGAGGCACACGGCCTTCTTTCATCCATTCGACGCGGGCAATTTCGGCGCCGCCGAGACGTCCGGACACGCGTATCTTGACACCCAGTGCGCCGGCCTGCATCGTGCGTTCAATGGCTTTCTTCAGCGCACGGCGGAAACCGACCTGCTTTTCCAGCTGCATCGCGACGCCTTCGGCCACGAGATTTGCATCGAGCTCCGGTCGCTTGATTTCCATGACGTTCACGAACGCTTTGCGGTCGGTCATGGTTTCAATGTCTTTGCGTAAATTTTCAATGTCGGCGCCTTTTTTGCCGATCACAATGCCGGGACGAGCCGTGTGGATGTTCACGCGCAGATGTTTGCCGGCGCGTTCAATCACGACTTTAGAAACGGCAGCTCCCTGAAGCTTTCTTTTTAAATAGGCGCGGATGCGGCGGTCT
>JANLWZ010000260.1:0-1916 GCA_031364865.1 Elusimicrobiota bacterium | reverse complement strand
CTTTCCCGCGTGCTTTGGCGCGATAGAGCCCCTCTTGATCCGCCCGCAAGAGGAAGTCCCTTGCGCTTTCACCTTTCTTGGCGGCTGTCACACCGATGCTGACCGACACCGGGATAGGCCTGCCCATTTTTCTTTCAAGTTCCTGCACCTCACGACTGAATTGAACTCGAATCTGATGCGCAAGAGAGGTGGCCTCCTCAAGACCCATGGTAGGCAGAAGGACTATAAACTCATCGCCTCCTTGTCGCGCTGCGGTCCAGCCTTGTCTCGCCTCGCCCTTGTTGTGCACGGCCTCCGAGCGGATGGCCTGCTTGAGAGTGTTGGAGATGACCACGAGCAATTGATTGCCTACGCTGGTACCGAGCGCCGGATCTAGATTGATTGCACCAAACCCATCGAGATCCAGGACCAAGACAGACAGTTCTGAATTATTCTTTTCGCATGCGGCAAGCGCTTTATCCAGATCAATGTCCAGAGCGCGACGGTTTTTTAAGCCGGTCAAAGCATCTGTGTCCGCTAAAGTCTTGAGCTCTTGGACGCGGGCATCGCGCAGCGCGTTCTTGCGGAAGAGCAGCACGTCCGCGTAGGAACGAAGGCGAAGGACGAAAGCCTGGAAAGTAGCACGATTCCGTTTATGAGGCTGGAGTTGATGGACTACATCGATGGCATCGTTCTCCGTTTGAGAGGCTGCCGCTGACCCACCGGTTTCGACAAGCACTATACGGTCCCTTCCTCGACGCTTCGCCTCTTTCATGCCGTCATCGGCACTCTTAAGAAGCTTTCGAGCGTCATCTCCTGTCCCGTAACGCGCCGCACCGCCGCTGATCGTGAGAATTGCCGGAACATTGGCGCCCGGGTGGCTGCTAAGACCGGCCTGATACGCTTGATCACCAATAATCTCTTGAAGCGTGTGAAGTCTCAGTTGCTTTCGAAGCCGATCACCAACGATTTTGGCGCCTTTGAGATCGGTGCGGGGGAGCACGATGGCAAAGTCTTTTCCATGCAGCCGGGCGCGAGCCGAAACAGCTAGATCGGAAGGGCGGATGTTCTCCGTAATCTGATTTGCAACGTAGCGCAAAACCTTATCGCCCGCGTCATGCCCAAACACATCGTTGATAGACTTAAAGGCATCAATGCTCAGGATAATGAGCGACAGGTCCTGCCCTTGCTCCGCCAGGGGGAGGCCGACCTCCAGATAACTCGTCAGCGCGCGCCGGTTGGGAATACCCGTCAGAGCATCGGTATGGGCTTCCATGTTCAGATCTCTGATGCGTGTCTCAACACGTCTATATCTCGCGTAAAAGAGAATCTCATCAAGGATTGAAAGCTGATCAAGAACGAGGTAAGTGACGAGGCGTCCCCATAGAAAAGACTGTAAGTTGGATAATTCACGGGCGGCGATCACACGTTGGAAGGGGGCAGGCAGACCACTGAGGATTCGGACATTGGCAGAAACAATGCGGCCATCTACATTTTCAGCAAGGCGCCAAGATTTCACGGGTGGAGCTTTGTCGCGGAATTCATCGATCAGCTCGTACTTTCCCTGGTGGCGATAGGCATACCAGGTCAGTCCCAGATCGGCCAAGCCGCCCAAAGCAAACAGTCCTGGGATCATCGCCGCCACAGCGGAATACTCCGTGCCCACCCACAGGGTGGCGCTCGTCCACAATAAGGTCGCCGCCGCCGTCATCAAGATCGACTTGGGCTTGCGGCTCCTGTTCTTGTTTATTTTGTCCACCGAATCTGCCAAAGATTTAAAGAACTCAGAAAGATCTCCCAACTCCCCGTCTTTCACGTTCGCGGTAGCAGGAGAAGTAGGTTCAGCCCAATCCAAATCTATGGGATCTTTTGGCGCGGGCGGGGTTGGGACAGCCATCCCCACAGGGGCTCCGTTGGGCGTAACAGGAGAATCAGGC
>JANLWZ010000153.1:0-3296 GCA_031364865.1 Elusimicrobiota bacterium | reverse complement strand
GCTGTTGAGGCGTATAGTCTTTGCCCGACACCTGATACTTATGCTGCGTACCCATTTTGCGCTTGAAGGCGTAGAGCGTGCCGTCGGAATTGGACACGGCCTGCCGGCGTGCGGGTTCTCCCACCAGCAGCTGACCGTCTTTTGTAATAGCGACATACGATGGGAAGGCTTTGCCGCCCAGCGTTGTCCCTTCAGCGGATGGAATGATGACCGGCTTGCCGCCTTCCATCACCGCGGCTGCTGAATTGGATGTTCCTAAGTCGATTCCTATGATTTTTGCCATGACACTTCCTCCGTTTTACTTTTCTTCTATTATTTTCGCTGTGGACTTTGCCACACCGACACGTACTCGGGCGGGTCGAATCACACGCCCTTGAAAACTGTAACCGCGCTGCAGCTCTTCGATCACGGACCCTGCCTGGTCTTCGCCGACTTCCACCTGGTCGACGGCTTCGGCCGTATGAGGGTCAAAGGGTTTTCCCACAGTCTCGATAGGCGTAAGCCCCTCCGACTTTAAGAACCCTGAGAAGCTCTTATGTAAATAACCGAGGCCTTCAGTCACCTGCTTGATCTCTTTGGCATGCTCGGCCTGCGCCAGCGCCTGCTCGAAAACGTCTACCAGCGACAAGAGCGGCATGAGAACATCCTGTTTTCCCCAGGTACGCGCGTCCTGTTTTTCTTTTTCGACGCGCTTCCGGTAATTCTCAAATTCGGCTTTTAGCCTGAGGAGCTGATCGTAATAATCGGCGGCTTTCGCCTTATGCTCTTCGACCGACTGCTGCAGAATGCTGAGCTCCGAAAGCTTTTCTTCTAATTCGTCACTCATTCGGTACCGTACGCTCCAGCATTTGATTCACGATCTTGGTGACGCCTTCCACCAGAGCGATCATTCTGCCGTATTCCATGCGGCGCGGGCCCATGATGCCCAGAACGCCCACCGTCTGATCGTTCAATTTGTACGTATGAGAAACAAGAGACACGTGCCGAAGTTCCGGGCGGGTATTTTCGGCGCCAATATTCACCGAAAGGCCGCCACCTTTCTTCATGGTCTTCTCAAGTACGGTCGATAACAGATTTTTCTGCTCAATGACTTTGAGGATGCCGGAGAGCTCGCTGAAATCACCCATATCGCCGAACGAGAAGATCTTTTCCCTACCTTCGACATACACGTCGCCTTCGACCGTGTTCAAGTCAAAAGCTTCCCGGGCAAGATCCGTCGCGAGCATGAACGCATCAGCTTGTTCCTGCTGTATCGCTTCAATGTGATGAAGAATCTGTGTACGTACTTCTGATAAAGGAATGCCGGCCAGACGATCGTTGAGCATTTCGCTGATCACGTTGAGCCTTTCCGGCGTAATCGAGCTTTTGAGCGTCAGTACTTTATGTCGAATCAAGCCGGCCTGCGAAATAATAACGACTAAGGTCTGGTTAGGCGCTATGAAAATGAGCTGTAGGCGCCTGAGGAGCGACTTGTCGAGTCTCGGAGAAAGAACCATACCCGTATAGCTGGAAAGGGAAGACAACATTCGCGATGTCGAAATGAGAACTTCTTGAAGTTCTTTCGTCCGCGCCGCGTAATCGCGGCGAATGCGCTCTTCTTCAGCAACCGCCAGAGACTGCACCTCCATCAGGGAATCCACATAGAGCCGGTAGCCTTTATCCGAAGGGATGCGGCCTGCGCTCGTGTGTGGCTGAACGAGAAAGCCTTCTTTATCCAACTCCAAAAGCATATTTCGAATCGTAGCCGAAGACATACCGAAATTGTATTTATCGACAATAACCTGCGAGCCCACCGGCTTGCCGGTTTTCATGAAATGAAAGATCACCGCCTGGAGAAGGCGGCGTTTTCTATCTTGCGAAGTTTTGGGGTCGAGAACTCTCATTAGCACTCTCTATTTAAGACTGCTAAGACTATACCAGCTTTGGCAATATCAAGTCAACGGGGATACGAGAATGACCTATTTCTAGATGCGTTTTGTTGTGCTAGTTATGAATCTAGGCAACTGATTCTGCGCTGTACTTGGCAATAAGGCCATGGCGCGTCGCCATTTTATACACGTGGACGAAAAAGGCAAAGGCACCACCGAGTATGACTAGAGAGAGCACGCTTCCTTTAATAAGGAGATTCAAAGGCAGCGATTGTGAGTTTTGAATATAGCGAAGGCTTTCAAAGACATAGGAAGGCGGAAGGCAGGCTGAGATTTTCTGCATCCATGCGGGCAAAGTCGACAAAGGATAGAACACGCCAACAAAGGGCGAAAGCAGCGCGGGGATCGGCCAGATAAACCATTCGGCGGCAGGACCAAATCGCAAAACCATTCCACAGGAGACGATGCCCAGGGACACGCCAAAGCAGAAGAGAATCAGGAGAAAAGGCGCCGCGAGCGTCCCATAAATCGCGAGCGGCATCCCGAAGATGCCACAGGCAACGGCCATCATGACCACAAGACCGATCCAGCTGCTCAA
Source organism: Elusimicrobiota bacterium (assembly GCA_031364865.1). Taxonomy (GTDB): domain Bacteria; phylum Elusimicrobiota; class Elusimicrobia; order 2-01-FULL-59-12; family 2-01-FULL-59-12; genus JANLWZ01. The sequence continues at coordinate 830 of JANLWZ010000153.1, read as the reverse complement.
GATACTGCAGAAGACCAGACCGCTCAAGTATTCCGAAATCGTGATAGGAGAGGCAAAGATATTCAGAAAGTTACGCGACCACACGTCTTCAAAGAACGCCATCGTGATACCCTGCATGACGCGCGTGAAGAAGTCCCAGAGAAGTACCGCTCCCAGCAGCACGGCAAACACCGTAGGCGACGAGGAACTCACGCTGTTCAGGTAGCGTGTGATGTAGCCCCACAAGATCATGTCGATCGCGACCCAGGTAAATAGCGGCAGGACGCGCGACCAGCTTCCGCGCATGAGATACAGCTGCCGTAAGGCGATCGCCATGATCCTCCGGAGACTTTTCATAGATCGACTTCTTTCACGACCAGAGGCTCGCGTGCCAGATCGATAAAGAGTTCTTCCAGACTGGCTTTACCATGCTTCGCGGGCAGCGTGCGCGGATCACCTTCCAAGAGCACCTTGCCGCGAGACAGAAAGAGGACGCGGTCACACATGCTCTCGACCTCGCGCATATTGTGCGACGTCCAGAGGATGCCGCAATTCCCCTTTTTCGCGAGGTCACGTATCAGTTCGCGTAACGAGCGGGCCGCCGAGGGATCTAGAGATGCCGTGGGTTCATCCAGAAGCAGGAGTCGCGGACTGTTGAGCATCGCCTTCGCGAGACAAACACGTGTCTGTTCGCCGGAAGAGAGAACTCCACATTTTTTGTCCTTTAGCTTCAGAATGTCGAACTGCTCAAGCAGCGTTTCGATGCGCGCCGTCAAATTCGGAATGCCATAGAGAAGAGCAAACACGGTCAAGTTTTGCTTCACCGTAAGGTTGCCCGGCAAAGGCGCGTA
>JANLWZ010000151.1:0-2702 GCA_031364865.1 Elusimicrobiota bacterium | reverse complement strand
CTGCTGACTTTCGTGAGCGCTTTCTTTCTCGTCGCGAATGGTTTTGTGCAGTCGCGCCAATTCTTCCTGACGGTACCTCGCTGGATCTATCTCGGAACGGGCGGACTGACCTTGATCGTTCTGGGCGGGCTCTTCGAGTTCCAGCGCGAGACGCTCATCATGGCCCGAAAGAAAGTGACTGCCACGTTTGACGCATGGGACTGACCCGCTGGGCCATCGCGGGTTGCTTGCTCCTTAGCGCGCCCGCCCATGCGGAAGAGGCTGTGATTCTCCTGCACGGCATTATGAACAAGTCCTTTGTCATGAGCCCCCTTGCCAAAGCACTCACCCAGGAAGGCTACAAGGTCTACAACTGGGGCTATCCCAGTACCGACGGCCTCATCGACCAGCATGCGGAACGCCTCTCGCGATTCGTCGCGACGATCGAACCTGCCAAAAAAGTGCATTACGTTGGCTTCAGTCAGGGCGCGATCATCATCCGCTATACGCTGACCCACTATCCTGTAAAGCGCGACAGCCGGTTCGTGATGATCGCGCCCCCCAATCATGGCTGTGAACTTGCAGAAGATTTTTATCAATACGGATGGTTCCGCGGTCTTTACGGAGACAAGTCGATCAAACAATTGTTCGCCCAGCAGAACACTTTCTTGGAAAAGTGTGGAATCCCAAAAATCGAATTCGGCATTATTGCCGGAGGCAAGGGCGATGGACGCGGACATCTCGATCGTATCCCCGGGGATGATGATGGGACGATATCTGTGGCGAGCGCTCACTTGAAAGGCGAGCGCGACTTCATAGTCCTGCCGCACCAGCATACACCGCTCGTTTTCGCTTCCGACACTGCCGCACAAGTCATCGCCTTTCTGAAAGAAGGGAAGTTTAAGCGATGAAGCATATCTCCCTCATTGGCCTTCTTCTCGCCTCCATGACCGTCAGCGTGAATGCCGCCTGCCGTATCGCGCGCGATGAGGAGGTGACGCTCTTTCCGGCGATCGCGAGCTGGGATCCTCTGAAGAAGCAATGGGAAACGGAATTGCACGGTTGGCTGTATGAGCCGGAAACAGATTCGATCAAGCGAGGCATCCTCATATCGATGCTTCGCAATAAATTAGGTCTGAGCAAAAATGACACCGCCAATCAGGTCTTCGAACGCCGCGCTCATGCGTTTCTGGTGGACAACGAATCGAACCGCGCGCTGGAGATCCGCTTAGGGAGTGCCCTATACGTAATGCCGCGTACCGATCCCGGCGGACACTTTCAGCAGAAGATCAAGATTGCTTCACTGCCGGCCGATCAATGGAGCGCCGCAAGCACTTCGTGCGCAATGGATGGGCGCCTATTTTCCACCCAGGTGTGGGCGGCAGGTCCCCAGGGCCTCCTCGTGATTTCCGACATCGATGACACCATTAAGGTGAGCGATGTCCGCGATCACCATGCCCTATTGGTCAATTCTTTCTTGAAGGAATTTCAGGCCGTTCCAGGGATGGGAGCGCTGTACAGCCGTTGGGCACAGGAGCGCCCGGGCACGGTCTTTTATTACCTCTCGGCGAGTCCGTGGCAGTTTTTCTCGGAAATGACGGCATTCCTCAAGGCCAATCAGTTTCCCGAAGGTATCCTGTCGTTGAAGAGATTCCGGTGGAAAGACAGCAGCTTCTACAACTTATTTCAGTCTCCGGCGGCGTACAAACTTCCGCTCATTGAAGAGGTGATGCGCAAGTTTCCCGAACGGAAATTTATTCTGGTCGGCGACACGGGCGAGAAAGATCCTGAGATCTATGCCGTGATCGCGCGTAAGTTTTCGTCCCAGGTAGAACACATTTATCTTCGCAACGCCTATGGTCAGGAACCGGCTAGACTTGCGAAAGCTTTTGAGGGAGTCCCGGCAACGCTTTGGACGACGTTCGGTGATCCAGGGGAGCTGCCATGAGGGCCTTGATAACCTCGGTCAGCGCGGCACTCCTTGTTCTGCGTTTAGCCAGTATCGCGCAAGCGGAAACTCAGCGGAGTCGCGATGGTGTCGGCGTTCTGGAGTATCGCGATGGTCTGAGGAAGGTCGTTCACTTTGCTGATTCCAAGCCAGACATATTTCCCTCAGCGCCACTTAAGGAGCGTCGCCTTCTCTCTCGCTATCAAAAGGAGGAGCTGTGGTCGACATGGCAGACCTTTCTGGAATATGTACTGGCTATGGACAGCCTGCAGGCTACGTATGCCGCGCTGCCTCGTGCAGGGAATCTGACGGATCAAGAGAAATATTTAGTGCGGTATGGTGCCTTTGTAGCGCAGTATCGCTGGGCGTTGGAATTTCTCCAGCGGCTAGACAACGATCCTGGGTTTATCGCGATACTCAACGAACCCGTTCCTGAAGTGGGCCTTCCCCAGGATACTTACGATCAACTCAAATACCGCTTTTTGAATATCAAGATGGCCACGCAATTTGCGGCGATGAAAGCGGTGTATCGAGGATCCAAAGGTGTCGATGCTCCTGCGCTTCACGCGGCGATCCGCGAAGACGAGGCCAGACTATGGTCGATGGGCCACGGTCGCGGCACGGCGATGACCTTTAAAAATGGCCGTCAGATTCTAAGTAAGAAGGGATTTACGGCCTGGCTGCCGGTGCAGACCGGCGTTTCGCAATGGATGGGCGACACCAAAGTCTGGCGCGTGCACGATTCGCTCATTAAACCGGATCAAATCGCCGCTCT
>JANLWZ010000140.1:0-1657 GCA_031364865.1 Elusimicrobiota bacterium | reverse complement strand
GTTTCCGGTAGCAGCGCGCTCTTGTGGTTTTCGAATAACCTATGCAATTAAAAGTTATATGAAACGCGACAAACCCGGCGAGCAGGGCCCAACTGCTTCTGAGTCACTTGCCCAACAGGCTTGTGAGCCGTGCCACGAATTTGGCGGGGTATTGTCGCACCAAAACCGCGTCGAAGCCATCAGTCGTAACGCGTTCCCCTCAATGCTGGATGGCAAATTCGGGAGCACACGGTGCGCCCGTCGTTAGCACACCGGCAATTTCCGCATTTTTTTCAATTATGGGGCGCTTCATGACGTTTCCGTCACAAAAGAGTAAAAATTATTGCAATAAGGTTGTTCGCCCAAACTCTCGCCACCCCGCGCCAAAAAACGCTCCGCACGGATTTTTATTCACCTATCTCCGCTCTGCAAAAATTCGCCCATTTCCCCCGCCTAATCGCTCCGGCAAATTTCTCCACGGCTTCAACTCTACCTCCAGGCTAACTCCCATATTACAACACTAACGCAGTATCATTGCCCGAGAGAGCCAGCCAGCATCCCGCCGCGCTCTTGATACTGCCAATACAGCGGCCCCGAACTTACCGGTCTCCGGTAGGATATTTTTGAAATCCTCGATCGGGGCTGCGCTTTCAAAACTTTGACCGCCTTTTTGATCGCACAGTCCCTTCGGCTCAGTCTGTCAGCTCCAACTACCTTTTTACACTCATTGGTTTCCACATCCTCGGCACCAAAATGGCGGCAGCGTGCCTTTCCCGTGACTCAATTCCCTCGTTCAAGCCCGAAACCGCAACAGAGACGGCTTTCAAAACAAATGTTCCCAATGTGCGATAAGCAGCTTCGCGTGATCCGCACTACCTAAACGTGAACTGGTATTGTATTCATACCCGCCCCAAAAAGGAGCAGCAGATTGCTGCTCACCTTTCGGATTCGATCGGATTGGAGACCTACTACCCGCGCCTCCGCCAGTATCGCACCATCCGCCGGGTTCGGAAGCTCGTCACCAGTCCGTTATTCCCGCGGTATTTCTTCTGCCGTTTTGATGCAGCAATCAATTTTCGAGCCGTCCGTTACGCCCCAGATGTGATCGATGTGGTTCGAACGGGAGCGGTGCCATCCATCGTCGACGATTCCCTGATCGATGAATTGCGTCGCTGGGCAGGAGATGCCGGTGACGTCATCACGATGACCTCACCGCTACGTGCCGGCGACAATGTCGAAATCACGAGTGGTCCGCTGCGCGGTCTATCGGCCGTAATCCTGCGCACCAGCGACGACCGCGACCGGGTCGGCATCCTCCTTTCGCTCCTCAACGCCGATGCCCAGATGAGCATCAGCCGATCCCTGCTCCGCCGCGTGGAATAATTTCAATGACCTCAAAGGGCATCATGCAACACACACAAAACCTACGTCCCGCCATGCAGGAACCGCTCGTTGAGTCCGAGACGGAGGCTCTCCTGGACTTTGAATCCGTTCCCATGGAAACCTGGAAACGAGTGCTGGATCTGGCGTGCTGCGCCCTGGCCCTGCCCTTTCTTGCGCTCGCCACGTTGTTCGCCGTCGTGCTGATGAAGTTGAGTTCACCGGGACCCGTATTTTTCAAGCAACGGCGCGTGGGGTACAAAGGGACGACGTTCATGCTTTATAAATTCCGTACGAT
>JANLWZ010000111.1:0-5018 GCA_031364865.1 Elusimicrobiota bacterium | reverse complement strand
GCAAGGCTTTCTGCGGAACGCCGTCTGCATGAACGCGGGGGCGGCCATTCGAGCAGCCGCTCGGACAAAACTCGGCGGATCCAAGACTCTTTCTTTAAAAGATGCAGCGGTCGCCGCGCAGCGCAGCATTGATACCAAGGCTGCCCTGAAAAAATATGAACAGGTGAAGAGTCTGCTGGCCCCGGCGGAGGACGAACGTGTCTGATTTCCTGGGCGAGGTCACGGCGCATACGCGCAAGCGGATCGAAGCCGCAAAGACACAAGTGCCGCTGTCGGCCTTGAAAAACAAAGCTGCCAAGCATCAGCCGCAATCTTTTAAGAAGGCACTGGAACGTCCGGGTTCGCTGGCCATCATTGCCGAACTTAAACAGGCCTCTCCCTCGGCCGGTGTGATTCGCAAGCTGGATGGGATCACCTCGCAGATAACCGCCTACATCAGCGGCGGTGCCGCAGCGCTTTCGATTTTGACAGAGGAGGAGTATTTCCATGGATCGCCGCAGCTTCTGGAAAAGGCTCGCTTGCTGACACAGCTGCCGCTCCTGCGCAAAGACTTCATCGTGGATACGTATCAGATCCATGAATCCAGAGCGTTTGGTGCGGATGCCGTGCTCCTCATCACAAGTCTTTTGCCGGGCGCTCAGCTTGCTGAATTTATTGCGGAATGCGATGCCTGCGGTTTAGACGCGCTCGTCGAGGTTCATTCACCTCAGGATCTTGACCACGCGCTCGCCTCAAAGGCCCGCATCATCGGCATCAATAATCGCAATCTCCACACCTTGAAAGTGGATACCTCAACAGCCCCCAAGTTATTGCCGAAGGCAGCGAACAGAGGCGTTACGCTCGTTGTAGAAAGCGGCATTAAGAATCCATCAGAGCTAAGAGCGCTTCACGATCTGGGGGCTCATGCGGTCTTGATTGGAGAGGCGCTGATGCGCTCAGAGCATCCCGAATATCTTGTAAAGGAATTTGTAAAAGCATGCCAAAAGTAAAGATCTGCGGAATCACAAACGCTCAAGACGCTCTCTGGGCAGCCAATCTTGGCGCTGATTTTATCGGGCTGAACTTTTATCCCCAGAGTCCGCGGAAGGTCTCCGTAAAGCACGCCAAGGAACTGGTGTCGCAAGTGCCGCCCTTTGTCCAGGCCATAGGTATTTTTGTGGACGAACCGCTGGCGTCGCTGACCAAGATCGTCAAAAGCGTTCCGCTTAAAAACGTGCAGTTGCATGGCCAGGAAACGCCTGAATACTGCCAGGCTGTCAAAGCGCTCGGCGTGAAAGTGGTGAAGGCACTCCGATTGCAGAAGCCTCTCGAACCATCGGATCTGGCACCCTATGAAGGATCTGTCGATTATTTTCTCTTCGACACCTATTCCGCTGAAGCCCCAGGGGGTACGGGGCAACCCTTTTCCTGGGACTGGACGAAGGCTATGGAAGGGTCTGCTCTTCCCTGGTTTTTGTCCGGAGGACTTAAGCCGGCGAATATTCTTGAAGCGATCAAAGCGGCTCATCCGCCTCTGGTGGATGTCTGCAGCGGTGTCGAAAAGTCACAAACCCGTAAAGACTATGACGCGATGAAGAATTTTATTCAGGCGGCGAAGTCCATCCGATGAGTGCCCTTCCCAATTCACGCGGATACTTTGGCCCTTACGGTGGGCGATTTATTCCGGAAACGCTTTTGCCCGCGCTTCTTCAACTCGAAAGCGCTTATCGTAAAGCGAAGCGCAATCCCGCTTTCAAAAAAGAACTGAATCATTGCCTCAAAACGTTCGTAGGCCGGCCTACGCCCTTGATGTATGCAGAGCATCTCAGCACGGTGGTAGGACGCGGTCGGATTTATCTGAAGCGTGAGGATCTTTGTCACACCGGAGCCCATAAGATCAACAACGCGCTGGGACAAGTCTTGTTGACGCGCTTTCTAGGCAAGAGGCGCGTCATTGCAGAGACGGGCGCCGGTCAGCACGGCGTCGCCACAGCGACGGCCGCCGCTTTCTTCGGCCTGAAGTGCGATGTCTATATGGGCGAAGAAGATATTATCCGACAGGCTCCGAACGTCTTTCGCATGGAGAGACTAGGCGCCAGGGTTATTCCGGTGAAATCCGGAACGAAAACTTTAAAGGATGCCATCAACGAAGCGCTGCGTGACTGGGTGACGAACGTTTCCTCCACGCACTATGTCGTGGGGTCTGTGGTGGGACCGCATCCTTTTCCCATGATGGTGCGCGACTTTCAATCCGTGATCGGGCGTGAGGCACGCCGGCAGATCCTGGACGCCGAAGGCAGGCTCCCGAATTATCTGGTCGCCTGCGTGGGCGGCGGTTCAAACTCCATCGGACTCTTCCATCCATTTTTCAAGGACAAGCGCGTTCGCATGATCGGCGTCGAGCCCGCAGGAAAAGGCTTGTCCTCCGGTCAACACGCGGCGTCTCTGTCCAAAGGTACACGCGGCATTCTCCATGGGGCGCTCAGTTATCTTCTGCAGGACACGGAAGGACAGATTCAGGGTACGCACTCCATTTCGGCGGGGATTGATTATCCAGGCGTAGGTCCTGAACATGCCTATTACAAAGATTCTGGGCGTGCCGAGTATGTCACCGCGACGGATGCGGACTGCATGAAGGGCTTCGAGCTCCTATGCAAAACGGAAGGCATCCTCTCCGCGCTCGAGCCTGCGCATGCCATCGGTTATTTAGCGACTCTGAAGAAACGTCTTAAGAAAAACGACATTGTGATCATCAATCTTTCAGGGCGCGGCGACAAAGACATGCCGATTTTAAAGGCCTATTATGAGTAACCGTATCGATCTCACCTTTTCGCTGTTGAAAAAGAAAAAGCAAAAAGCTCTGATCGGTTATCTCACCGCGGGCTATCCAACGCCGCGTCTCTTTGCGAAGATTGTGCCGAGCCTGGCGGAAGCTGGATTGGACGTCCTGGAGATTGGCGTTCCATTCTCTGATCCGATTGCGGATGGTCCAACCATCCAGGAGGCGTCTCAGGCCGCTTTGAAATATCATGTGACAGCCAAGAGCATCTTTCGCACAGTGCGCAGTCTCCGGCAGGCAGGTTTTGAATTGCCTGTGGTGCTGATGACGTATTCCAATCCAGTGTATGCCATGGGTCTGCCGGCGTTTTTTAGCCACTGCCAGTCGGCGGGCGTCGACGGGGTGATCCTTCCTGACATCATCCCGGAAGAAGGTTTGGAGTATGAGCGTGCCGCACGCGCCCGCGGCGTCCACGTCATCTATCTCGTAGCACCTACAACGCCGGTTCATCGGCTTCGTTTTGTCGCGCGCAAGTCCCGCGGATTTCTTTATGCCGTATCGCTCACGGGCGTCACAGGAGCAAGGCAGCAGCTTCCGCCGGATCTTGGAAAGTTTGTGAAATCTGTAAAATCAGTTTCAAAGATTCCCGTGGCTGTCGGTTTCGGAATCTCGACGCCTGCGCAGGCCCGTGCCGTCAGCCGCATGTGCGATGGTGTGATCGTAGGATCAGCCATCATCAAAGCCGCCCGCCAATCACCAGAGGCGGCCGCGCGACTAGTCCGATCGTTAAAAGGAGCCATTCATGCCTCTTGAGCCATCTGCCAAGACCAAAAAAGCTATTCCAGCAGGTGTCTGGACCAAATGCGACAAGTGCGAACAGATCATCTATAACAAGGAGCTTGAGGAAAACCTCAAAGTCTGTCCTAAATGCGGCGCGCATTTCCGTTTGAACGCGCGCGAGCGGGCCAAACAGCTCTTTGACGAAAACTCATTCAAAGAGATCGGTGAAGATATTCAGCCCACCGACCCGATGGGTTTTGTGGACATACAGCCCTACTCCATCCGGCTGACACAAAGCCAGAAAAAGACAGGCCAGATCGATGCCTGTCTCTGCGGAGAGGGGACCATCGAGGGCCAGCCGATTGTCGCCGCGCTGCTGGACTTTGACTTTATGGGCGGCAGCATGGGAAGTGTCGTGGGTGAAAAAGTCACTCTGGGCATCGAAAAGGCCCTCAAGACAGAAACACCGCTCTTGATCATTTCGGCATCCGGCGGCGCCCGCATGCAGGAGTCGATTCTCTCTCTGATGCAGATGGCGAAGACCAGTGCCGCGCTCGCCAGACTGTCCGAAGCAGGTGTGCCGTTTATCTCGCTGCTCACCGATCCCACGACCGGAGGAGTGACGGCGTCCTTTGCGATGCTGGGGGATTTAATATTAGCGGAACCAAGAGCGCTGATCGCCTTTGCAGGTCCGCGCGTCATTGAGCAAACTATCCGGCAACAGCTTCCCGAGGGCTTTCAACTTTCGGAGTTTCTCCTGACGCACGGGATGATCGATGCCATCGTGGAGCGCAAAGCTCTCCGTGATTACCTTGGTAAAGTACTGACATTCTTTGCGGACGAAAGGAAAAAGACCCCCACGTCATGACCTTCGACGCCTTTCAACAAGAACTCTCCAAGCGCGGTGTCTTCCGCATCCGCCCGGGACTTGGACGCATTCGAAAAGTACTCTCCATTCTAGGGAACCCGCAAAACCGGTTCGCGAGCATTCTCATTGCGGGGACCAATGGCAAAGGATCGGTCGCGGCGTCTCTGGAATCCGTACTCCGCGCCAGCGGGTACAGGACGGCTCTTTACACATCGCCGCATCTCATCCACTTGTTTGAACGCATCAGACTCAATGGCCGCGATGTTTTAGCACCCGCTTTTATGCGCGCTGCCAAGAAGATCTTCTACGCGGAAAAAGTCACCGAGGTAAGCCTGACCTATTTTGAATTCTTAACGGCTGTGGCGTTTCTTGTTTTTGCTGAAGCTAAAGTCGACATCGCGCTGGTCGAATGCGGCATGGGCGGGAAATGGGATGCGACCAACACCCTGCGCTCACCACTGATCAGCGTCATCACTTCCATTGGCCTGGATCACACCGATTATTTGGGAAAGACGATGGAGGCCATAGCTCGACAGAAATGCGGCATCATGCGTCAACAGCAAACGGTCGTCTCAGGAGTGCGCGGACCAGCCGCCAAAGTCATCCAACAGG
>JANLWZ010000070.1:0-11308 GCA_031364865.1 Elusimicrobiota bacterium | reverse complement strand
TTGCCCAGCATACAGCTAAGCGTCTTGGACTTACCTGTTTGCTTAAGGGGCATAACACGGTAGTTTCGGATGGGCGACGTGTGGCCATCAATAACACTGGAAATCCAGCCATGGCTTCCGGAGGGATGGGGGACGTGCTTACAGGGATAATTGCTGCCTTTCTTGCTCAAGGACTTTCGTTTTATGAAGCGGCATGTGCCGGCGCTTATGTGCACGGGCTTGCCGGAGATATGGCTAAGCGTTCTGATAGAGGCCTACTGGCCTCAGAGCTGGCTCTATCCATCCCCATCGCTCTGCGAAAGCTGGGACTTCGATGACCTCGATGAAGGTGGTAGGGGAATTCGGTTGGCTGAAGACCCTTTTGCCCAAGCTGTATTGGCCGGCGAGCCGGAAATCCCAGTTGTGGATAGGTCCGGGGGATGATGCGGGAGTTGTGGGGATAAAAACTGGGAAATTGCTGGTTGCCACTACGGATGCGATGGTCGAAGGGGTCCATTTTGAGCGCAAATGGTTCCCGTGGAAGGACCTGGGACATAAGGTTTTAGCTATAAATTTAAGCGATTTAGCAGCGATGGGAGCTGTCCGACCATTGGCGGCACTTGTGACAGCCTCTATACCTGGGGATACACCTGTGGATAATGTGAATAAGTTTTACCAAGGTATGAATAACTGTGCACAGCGGTGGAAAATCGGCTTTTTAGGAGGGGACACCGTAGGCTCGAAAAAGGGCTGGGTGGTTTCCGTTACGGTGTTTGGCGAAGCCAAGAAACAGGAACTGATCACGCGTAGTGGAGCGAAGGCCGGAGACTACCTCCTGACGACGGGACCGCTGGGGCTGGCGTCCGCGGGCCTGGAGGTGCTGCAATCGAACTCCTCTAAGCGTGCCGGCGTCAAAACGCTGCTCGATGCCTTCTTGCGTGTTCAGCCACGCTTGAAGGAAGGGGACGTACTGGGTCGTGGAAAACTTGCCACAAGCCTTATGGATTGCTCGGACGGCCTGGAAGCGTCTGTGCGGCATCTGTCAGAAGCCTCGTCCGTTGGTGTGGAGATCGATCTTACGAGACTTCCGATTACCAAAGAGTTATCACAGTGGGCGCATAGTCACGGGCGTCATCCCTGGGATTACGCGCTCAAAGGCGGCGAAGACTACGAACTTATTTTTACGGCTAAGCCAGGCCGGGCGAAGTCTGTTTTACGTCAGATTCCTCACGCTTTCGTCATCGGTAAAATCCTTCCTAAAGGAAAAGGATGCTGGGCCGTGCTGCCTGGACGCCGTTTCCCCCTGAAAAGTTATGGGTTCTCGCACTTTGCTGCTTAAGAGTCCCGAAGCCATGCGCGCCTGGGGACGTAAGTTCGCCAAGTCTCTTCGATCAGAAGACGTGGTGGCGTTAGTGGGTGAGCTCGGCGCCGGCAAGACAACCTTGGTGCAAAGTATTGCTGAGGCCTGGGGCTATCGCGACGGCGCGGCAAGCCCTACGTTTGCCCTCGCCAATGAATATCCGACGAAGAAGGGCATGATCTTTCATATGGATATGTATCGCCTCTCGCCGGCGGAAGCGGCCGCTTTTCCGCTGGAAGATTATTGGGGCACAGGACTTTGCCTGATTGAATGGGCGGATCGGATTGAGCGACGTCTGCCTCCCGGAACGAAAACACTGCATCTGAAAATCACAGCACCTACAACACGAACCATTACCGTCAAAAGTTCTCGGAAATCCCGTGGCAAGTAAGCGCTTTCTCGCTATTGAAACTTCCAGTCCGCGACTTTCATTGGCCCTGGGGACGGAAGCTCGGGTCCTCGCGCAGTTTACGGGCGAGCATGATTGGCGCCACGCCGAAAGTGTTTTTCGCGGCATCAAGACGATGCTTAAAAAAGTGAAATGGACCGTGCAATCACTCGACGGCGTGGCTGTCTCGACGGGTCCTGGCAGCTTCACGGGAATCCGCATCGGGCTTGCGGTGGCTCGAACTCTCGGACAGTCGCTGAAAATTCCTGTCGCGGGCGTCAGTTCGCTGGAAATCCTCGCTGCAGGCGCGAAAACTTCAGTCCGTTGGAGGGCGCCACAGATCGATGCATTACGTGATCACGTCTTTGCCGCTCTCTTTGAAAATACGCCCCAAAATAAAATAAAGCGTGTCATATCCGAAAGCATGGTCCCCGCGAATGCGTGGGCAAAAATAGTGCGCCGTAAGGCACGCGGCACGATCTGGAGCCCCGCGGTTTCTTCCATGCCTTATCCAGAGGCGAAAATATTGCTGGAGCTTGCGAGACCTGTACTTCTTCAAGGAAACACGTCTTCGTATAAAACCGTTCTGCCTCTTTACATCCGTAAAGCCGCTGCTGAGGAACGCCGGGTATGAAAGTGGCTCCTTTGGAAGAGCGGCATCTGGATCATGTCGCTGCGATCGAAGCCGATGATGGGGATGTGCGCTGGTCGCGTGAGCAGTTTGCCAAAGAGCTCGAGCAGGAATTATTACGTTTTTTTGTGGCGGAAGAAGAGGAGAAGATTTTGGGTTATGGAGGATACCGGAAAGCGGACACGGAAGCGCAAATCACGAACCTCGTTATTCGCAACGGGTCACGCTGTCAGGGTGTGGGTCGCCGGCTCCTGGAATTTCTGCTGGACTGTGCCCGCAGTGAAGCCTGTACAACTTGTACACTGGAAGTCCGTTCGTCGAATGCACACGCGCAGAGTTTGTATAAAAAAGCCGGTTTTGAGATCCAAAGCACCCGTAAAATGATGTACAAGAATCCCGCAGAAGACGGCGTGCTGATGCAAAAACAACTATGAAAAAACTCGCCATCACTCTATTCCTTCTTGGCGCGGCCGCTGGGAATGGCGCCGCTGCAACGGACGCCTATTACGACTATCTTCAGGGGATGTCGGAAGAGCGCGCGGGCAATACGGCAAAAGCTTTAGAAGCGTATGAAAAAGCCATCGAGCAGGATCCGGAAGCTCTCCAGGTGTATCGCGACCTCGCCGAACTGCGTCTGCGTTTAGGCCAGGCGGATGCCGCGCATGCCGCCGCGGAGCGAGTCAAAGATCTTGCACCCAAGGACCCGATGTCCTTTATCTTCCTTGGCAATGTACGGGTCGCCAAAGGCGATCTTGCCGGCGCCGCGGAGGCCTATGAAGCGGCGCTGAAACTGGACCCTACGAATTTGCGCGCACTGGAAAACTTAGGGAATTACTACGCGCTGACACAGCCGGAAAAAGCGCTTTCGTATTACGAACGCTATCTCGTCATCAGCCCTCGCGATGCGGACATTTATTTTCAAAGCGCTGTCGTCCACCACAAACGCGGTCAAGATCAGAAAGCGCTGGCTGCTTATCAGAAATCCATCGAACTCGAGCCTTCCCAGATCGCGTCGCATCTTGCGCTGGCTGATCTTTACGAACATTCCAAAAGTACGGCGCAGGCGCTGGCGGAGTATTCGCGTGCGGTCGAACTTCAGCCCGGCAATACGATCGTGTTGCTGCGCTGGGGCACTCTCCTTTATAAGGACAAACAATGGGATGAAGCATGGAAGATCTATGAGCAGGCTTTGAAAGCTTCACCGAATGACCCCACCGTTCATTATTGGATGGCACGCACCGCGGAAGAGCGTAAAAAATGGAAAGAAGCTGCCGAGCACGCTGAGCAAGCGTGGACGCTGTCCCAGGACCCGCAGTTCCTTCCTCTCACCGCCTACTACATGACTCTGACCGGACAGACTACCCAGGCCATCAAATATCTCGAAAAGGCGAGGGAGTACGACCCGAACAACCCGAACATCATTCTCTTTCTGGGCATGAATTATCTGGATCTAAAGAAGCCGAATATCGCGCGGGAGACGCTCGCCAAGGGCGTCGCCATGTATCCGAAAGACACGCAGCTGCGGTTCCATCTGGGTACGGCGGAGGACAAACTCGGAAATATGAAAGCGGCGGAAGACCAATTCAAGGCCATCCTCGAGATTGACCCAGGCAACACCACGGCCATGAACTACCTTGGTTATTCCTGGGCCGATCGCGGCGAGAATTTGGAAGAAGCTGAAAAGCTTCTGCGAAAAGCGGTCAAAGCGGAGCCCGAAAGCGGCGCGTTCCTGGACAGCCTGGGTTGGGTCAGATTTAAACGTGGCGACGCTTGCGATGCGCAGAACTTCCTGCAGAAAGCCGTTCAATTTTCCGCCGAAGCTGTGATCTTCGACCATCTGGGGGATGCCTATCAAGGGTGCGCACATCTTGAAGCCGCACTGCTGGCATGGTCTCAGGCTGCCCATCTCGATCCGAAGTATGAGGCCGTTCAGAAAAAGCTCCGCTTGGAATCGGAAAAATATCTTCGCTCATCGGACGTGAAGAAGTACTCGCTATTTCTGGAAGGGAACTTTAAACAGGCGGAAAGTCTAAGCAGCGATCTAGCCTTTAAAGGCAGATTCAGTAAGCGCCGTCTGGACACTGCCAGTCAGCTCTTTTATCAAAAACCAGACAAGATGGTGCTGGATATTCCAGCCACTAAAAAGACGCCCGCCATGCGATTCATACTGCGTGGAAACCAGCGCGAAGTCATGCCTCCGGAAAGCAGTCTGGCGATGCAGCAAATGGCTTTTGACGGCATGCAGTTGCTAGCGCAATTTCTCTCCGGTAATTTAAGCGGGCAGATCAAACCGATCTTGAGATCCAAAGGCGGATTACACACACAGTTTGCCAAGGCTAACCCCAGCGGAGGACAGGATGTGATCGAAGTTGTCACCTACAACATGGTCGAAGGATTGTGGTTGCCGGCGGAGATGCGCCTGACGAACGCGACCACGGGGTGGACAGCCGAAATCCGATTTTCAAACTGGGCAATCAACGAACACGCCAAATCGTCGCCCAAGCCATGATCCGCTTCGCCGCACCCGCCAAAATTAATTTCTATCTGGATATCACGGGCAAAAGGCCCGATGGGTATCACACGTTAAGTACCGTCTTCCAAACGATTGCGCTGGCTGACGAGCTCACCTTTGAGCCGGCCAGCGTTCTTTCACTGCAGTGTTCCGACAAAACCCTGCCTGTGGACGACAGGAATATCGTCATGCGCGCCGCACAGCATTTAAAGGAAGCCCTCCGGGAATCGCGTGGCGCGAAAATTATCCTGAAAAAAATCGTACCAATGGGTGCTGGATTGGGAGGCGGTTCCGCAGATGCTGCTGTCACGTTGCGTGGCTTGCTGAGACTTTGGGGACGCCGGTGGTCGGAGAATTCACTGCATGAGCTTGCGGTGAGTCTTGGCGCGGATGTTCCGTTTTTCTTAAAAGGTGGACTGTGCTCTGCCTCAGGCATCGGTGACGAGCTTGAACCCATGAAACCCTTGCCCATCACCTGGATGGTCGTCGTTTGGCCTGGCTTCGGTGTATCGACTAAGGAAGCGTACGCGCGAGTGACGTTGCCGTTTGCCAGGCGGGCGCTGATCCTGCACCCAGATCCGAGAAAATCACTTTACAATCGTTTCGAATCGCTCGTCTTTCCCGCGTATCCCAAACTCCATCAACTCAAGCAAGAGCTGCTTAAGGCCGGAGCCACGGCCTCATTAATGTCAGGATCAGGCTCAGCTGTGTATGGACTCGTGAAGACTGAGAGTGAAGGCCGCAAGGTGCTTTCGGCCTTAAAAGGACAGTACCCGCACATCTGGCTGACGCACACGTTATAGCCCAGCCGATAACTTAGCTGTCCAAAATCCTTTTCAACGCGCCATCCAGCGTAGGGTCTTTAAACGTATACCCAGCCTTTTGCAGCACTTCCGATTGAACTTTCGCGCTGCATAAAAGCAAAGCATCCGCCATTTCTCCAAAGATCAGGCGCGCCACGGGTGCGGGCATCGGTAAGAGCGTCGGTCTGTGAAGTACCCCGCCTAATGTCTTCGTAAATTCGAGATTTGTGACAGCTTGCGGTGCTGTGACATTGACCGGTCCCTCGAGTGACTGGGTTCGCAGGGCAAAGATAATAGTGTGGATGGCATCGTCCAAGCTGACCCAGCTCATGTATTGCTTCCCCGATCCAAGAATTCCGCCAGCGCCAAGTTTGAAGGGCGGCAACATTTTTGCCAGCGCCCCACCTTTATTACTGAGGATGATGCCGAAGCGAAGATGGACAACGCGTATGCCCTTTACAGAAAGGGGACGGCTTGCCGCTTCCCACGCCTGGCATACTTCGGGAAGAAACCCGCGACCGGCGCTACTGGATTCGTTCAGAATTTCCGTTCCGCGGTCGCCATAAAAACCAATCGCTGAGGCGGAAATAAAAACTTGCGGCGGAGTGGTCATGGCCAGGACGGATTCCACCAGTGAGCGTGTTCCTTCGACACGGCTGTCACGAATGCGGGTTTTCTTGGCCGCGGTCCACCGGCCATCCGCGATGGAATCGCCAGCCAGATGAATGATCGCCTGAAATCCATTCAGGGAACTTGGGTGGACAGGAGTGTTCGGAGGATTCCAGATCAGGGTGGGTCCTGCCAGTTTGCTTTGTCGAGAGAGCGAAACGGCCTCGTTGCCTGCCTGCTTAAGCGCCGTCGTAAGTTCTTGACCGATCAATCCTGTGCTTCCCGAGATTAAAACTCTCATCTTACGTTCTCCCATTCTGCTCTCCTGCCGTCTGTCACTCGGAAGGAAGGGTGAGGCTCAGGTCTTCTTATTTTTTTGTTCTGCAGGAAGATGACGGGTGAGCGGCTTTTCAGTTTATTGCTGAGATGCCGCCATTCATAAGACATCTGTCCGCGCGTCACACTCATTTCTACGATTTTTGAAACACGGCCAATTTTTGAACCACTGAAGGCATATCCCCGGGCGCGCGCCTCGTTATACACCTCGTGTAAGTAGTGAGCGATTTGCGAGCGGGGAGCCTGGCTGCTTTTGAAGCGCAAAAGCTGCGGATGATGGCGGTAGCCTTTGGTTTTCTGAGCGAGTACGGCTTGAGCAAGCAGGGCTTCTCTCCAAAGCGCTACCAATCCTTTGGCGTCGAGGTACTTCGGATGCAGTGACCAGAGGCGCAGGCTTTACTTCTCCGCGAGCGCTCGGGCGGAAATATTTTTGGCAGGAACACCGATCTCGACGGCTCGCGAAGTTTCGTACGGGAGCAACTGCTTCATGTAACGTCCCCTTTTATAGTAGTCAGAGTTCCGCTGCGAGTCCTCCGATTCTACTTTTCTTTACCATAGCGGAGTACGCACGCTATGGCTGTTTTCCTGCAATCGCTTTGCCAACCATCAACCCCGTTACGAGGAAGATTACAAAGAGCGAGATAGCCAGGAAGAACAAGACTTTCGCCACACCGGCTGCACCGGCTGCGATACCTGTAAACCCAAACAACCCTGCCACTAACGAAACGATGAAGAACCCTAAAGCCCATCTAAGCATTGTCATCACCTCCTGGTTTCAGTCAATTAATTAGACGCACTACCCAAACCGGTGTTACAGCCCTACGCAGCCCGCCGCGACTTTTGCCGCTGGACCTGGGCAACGCACTTCTTCAGGGCGTCCATCAGGTCGATGATCTGCGGGGACTCTTCTTCCACCGTAGGCTGCGTCACGATCTCTTGAATCGGGGCTGACGCAGCTTGCCGTCATCCGTCCATTCCGCAAAGCTAATCTCAGCGACATGCTTTGGTTCTACCCAATGCAGGCCACGCGTGGGAAGGTCAATTTTGTCAAAAGGCGAGGTCGATCGTTCGAGCGGCTTTAATTTCTGGGCCAGCAAAGCAAGCACGGCGTCATCGAAACCCGTACCTACTTTGCCAGCAAATTTTAGACGCGTGCCTTCCTAGTAGCCGAGGAGCAATGCGCCCAGGACAGTCCGCGATCCATGAGGATCCGAATAGCCGCCAATAATAAATTCCTGCTCGCCAATACACTTGCATTTCACCCAATCGCGCGAGCGGCCCGAAGTATAGCGGCTGCTGTCTGCGTCCCTCCGAACGGCCCCGGGGTTCCGGGGTCATGCGAAAATTTCGTTTGTGTTCGTAGACGGATAGGGGGCGGGACAAAACTTATGCGACTTTACGTCGTTTGGACGATGGCGTGGGATTCGGCTGGTTGGCGGCGGTCCGCTGCTGACAAGTGCAGCCTGTCTCTTCCGCACATCCTCGACAACAATAAAGTTCGCCCTCATTTCGATAGCCTTGGCCGCGACGGGCCCAGGCCGGTTGCTCCATTCCGCATACGGAACAGATGGCGGAAGTGGACCCTTTCATCTCATTCGGATTCATCGAGAGACTCCTTTCGACGCTGAATACTTCCTCTTTAGACTTAGCGGCCTTTTTCATGACCTTTCCTCTTTGTGTGGAGAGCTTTGCCTGCATACCCTCCCCAAGGGGATAGGGGAGGAGAAACAGGCACTCGAAAGATAGGACATTCTGCTCTCGCGGGCGGTTACAAAACCCATCCAGTAACACCGCAGGTCAGCGAATTGTCAAAAGGTTAGGAGGAAGTACACTATGTGCATCTCTCGAGTGGTGGTTGTACCGATAGGAGTAACTGCGAATGCCTCGTGAAACACTGCAGCGGTTGGCTCAGCAGGCCTTTTATCGCCACGTCCTGGCTGTTTTGCAGAAGCATAAGCTTCCCTTCCTCGTCGGAGGTGATTTCGCCCTGCGCGCCTATACCGGGATACGCCGCACTACGAAAAATTTGGACCTTTTCATCTGTCCTTCGGATCTTCACCTGACGCTCCAGATTCTGGCAGAAGCGGGCTATCGGACAGAGGTCACCGATTCTCATTGGCTTGGAAAAGCCTTCTGTAAAGACTATTTTGTGGATCTCATCCTGGGGTTTGCCAATGGGATCGGCCAGGTGGACAGCACCTGGTTTGCGCGTTCCAAAAGCGGGATGCTTTTTGGGATTCCGGTCCATTACATGTCACCGGATGACATGATCTGGGTGAAATGTTTCGTGCAGGACCGCGACCGCTACGACGGCGCCGACGTCGCCCATCTTTTACTCTCATGCCACGATATTCTGGAATGGAAGCGTATGCTGAAGCATTTTGGTTCGTTCTGGCGTGTCTTGTTAAGCCATCTGATTCTTTTCGGCTTCATCTACCCGGGGGAACGGCGAAAGATTCCATCCTGGCTGATGGAAGAACTGCTGCGCCGCCTGCAGGGCCAGCTTAAAACGTCGGGTGAGCCGCAGCTCTGTCAGGGCACGCTGCTCTCCATGACGCAATACTCGACGGATATCCACCGCGAATCGTTCCGCGATGCGCGCGTATTCCCTGCGACGCTTTCCGCTCATTTCTCGACGGATTCTTTAAAGTAACCTCTGTAAATTTCTCGGTGTCTTATGGATTAGAAGGACCGCTGATGGTCTTGAGCCTGGAAGTGAGCGATCACTTGCACTTGAAGACGAAGAAGGCAGAAATGTCTTCTAAACATCAACGGTTCTTCTTACTTCCATGAGCCGACCCATACACTTTCCTCAGCAGTCTCAGCGAAAACCTGGGCTCCAGTCACGCATGAAGCCAGAGCCGGAGACTATTCGCGCTAATTACCAAGGCAGCGAAAAATTAAGAAACCGCGTGGCCATTATTACGGGGGGCGACAGCGGTATCGGCCGTGCCGTGGCGGTGCATTTTGCGCGAGAAGGCGCTGATGTCGCCGTCAATTATTTGAATGAAGATGTAGACGCGAAGGAAACGCAGCGAAGAATTTAATGAAAACGGGCATTCGCGTGAATGGCGTCGCCCCTGGACCGATCTGGACACCCTTTATTGTCTCCGACTCCTCGCCGCATGAAGTCGCCACCTTCGGCCAGCAAGCCCCCATGGGGCGCGCCGGTCAACCTAGTGAGGTCGCACCGGCATGTATTTCTACTACACCCCAACGGCGGCGATATCATCAATACTTAGTCCGCTTTGTAGCTAACCTTGATGCGGTCATTCGGCTCTATATCCGCATACGCCACCTGAGTCCCACCTTTATAGATACGCAGATGGTCGTTCATCGTGAGGAAGATATCCTTGCCTTCTGAATCCTGCACGGTCATCGCAAGATTCTGTCGATCAACGGATTGAACACTTCCGCTTAATTCCTTCCATGCCACTGTATTCAGGTTCTTCTGCGAGTCTACCGGAACGGCGACCGGAATAGAGACAGAAGCCATTGCGTTTGTAGACTGCACCGATGTGACCGGCAGGATGATGATGGAAGCCGGAGCAGCACCTGGTGTTGTCGTGGTGCTCTGTTCGATCACTGCCGTTTCCGCTAGAACGGGCGCGGAAATCCCCAAGGCAAAGAATGCCAAGCCAACCCATGTTTTCTTCATTTTTGTTTCTCCTTTTTTTGTTTGCACAACTCTAATCGATATCCACGATCGGTTCGGTGACCATGGTTCCTGCGACTATGCTTTTCACAGCATCAGCAATGCGTCCCGCATCCACCTGCACATTATCTTTGACCGTGAAATGCAGCGTGGAGGTGTCGGGCTTTGCGTCAATAGACTGAATCTCGCCGATCTTGCTTAATTCGCTTTCAAATTTGCCTGCTGTCGTCTCATCGAAGGTTGGTGAGAGCGTGGACATGTAATTCCCCGGGGGCAAGAGCGTGCCTGCCAGCGCCGGTACGGCCACAAAGACAAGAGCGAGCATAGACAGTGTTTTTAGCAGGAGCATTTGCTCATCGGCTTACGGCAGTCCTTGCACATCTTTGCTTTAGATTTCTTTTTAGGCATGTGAGTTTCCTCCTTACGGATGATTAGACCCGTAAAGGGGCGTGCGCGTTAACAGAGAAGAGAGGAACTTTTACTTGGGGTTGGCGAACTGAGCGAAAAAGGTTTCTGCTTCTTTACGAACTTGCTCCGGCGTGAGATCGCGGGTATGAGTGGCGATCATCCACGAATAGCCAAAGGGATCTTTCACAGAGCCGGCGCGGTCGCCCCAGAACATTTCGGCCACCGGCATGTCGGCGGTGGCGCCGGCGGCGACGGCCTTCTTGTAGAGAGCATCCGCGTCAGGCACATAAATAAAAAGGCTGATCGGAGATGCTCCCAGGGTCTCGGCACTGGGCGATTTGGGTCCACCCATCTCATCGCCCATCATCAGAATGGAATCACCAATCTGCATTTCGGCATGCATGATGCCCTTGCCGTCCATGCCGGGGAAGATACCCAAAACCTTCGCCCCAAAAGCCTTTTGGTAAAACTCGAGCGCCTTCTTCGTATCCTTAAACATGAAGCTCGGCGTGACGGTGTGATGCCCTTCAGGAATGGGTTTGGTCATGGAAGTCCTCCACTATTATCAGATTCGTGGGCAAACAGCCTTGTTACAAGTTGGCTCCCGGACATGGATTCGAACCATGA
>JANLWZ010000041.1:0-13708 GCA_031364865.1 Elusimicrobiota bacterium | reverse complement strand
AAGGTCATGGTATCGATCTTCGGCCGGCCGACGCCCGTTGAGCTCGACTTCCTGCAAGTGGAGAAACTCTAATGCCGCCTAAAAAAGTAAAAACAGTCATCAAGCTTCAAATTCCAGCAGGTGCCGCCAATCCTGCGCCTCCGGTCGGGCCCGCGCTCGGTCAGCACGGCGTCAATATCATGGATTTCTGCAAGCAGTTCAATGCGAAGACGAGCACCAATGAGCCCGGCATGATCATCCCGGCCGTCATTACCATCTACGAAGATCGTTCTTTCGTCTTCATCACGAAGATGCCGCCGGTGTCGGCGCTCCTCAAGAAAGCCGCTGGACTTGCCAAAGGTTCAGGCGAGCCCAACCGCAACAAGGTCGCGAAGATCACTTTAAAGCAGGCCGAAGAAGTGGCTAAGCAAAAGATGCCGGATTTGAACGCCAATAGCCTGGAAGCGGCTGTGCGTATGGTCAAAGGCACAGCCCGCAGCATGGGCATTGAAGTCGCATAAGGATAAGACCATGGGTAAACGACTCGCCGCACTCGAAAAAGAAAAAGTTCACGACCGCACCAAGCTCTACAGCATTGCCGATGCCGCCGCTGTGGTGAAAAAAACAGCCACCGCCAAATTTGATGAAACGATCGAGATCCATGTGAAACTGGGGGTCGATCCCAAGCAGTCCGACCAGAACGTGCGCGGCACGGTCGTCTTGCCTCATGGCTCGGGTCAGTCGAAAAAAGTGGTTGTGGTTGCCAAAGGCGAAAAGGTGAAAGAAGCCTTGGCCGCTGGTGCAGACCTTGCCGGCGACGCTGATGTGATTGAAAAGATTTCAAAAGGCTGGATGGATTTTGACATTCTCGTCGCGTCCCCGGACGCCATGAAAGATTTGACGAAACTCGGTAAAGTGCTCGGCCCCAAAGGCCTGATGCCCAATCCAAAGGCCGGAACGGTGACCTTCGACATCGGCCGTACGGTGAAAGAACTCAAAGCCGGCCGCGCAGAATTTAAGCTCGATGCCACAGGCATTACGCATATCTCCCTCGGCAAAGCGAGCTTTCCTCCGGAGAACATCGCTGCCAATGCCAAAGCTGTTTTGAACGCCATCCTCCATGCCAAACCCGCCGCTGCGAAAGGTCAGTACCTGCAGAGCGTGACGCTGTGCGCTACGATGGGACCTGGCATCAGGATCGACCCCTCTCAGAAGTTCGAGTAGCAAACGAACCGCCTCTTCGCAGCGCTCCGCCACAGGCAGTTTCGTTACTTCATCACCGGCGCATTTCTCTCCAACATCGGATCGTGGATGCAGACACTGGCGCTTTCCTGGTTGATCCTGGATCTCACACACAATCCTTTTTATCTTGGGCTTGAAGCGTTCGCCAATACCATCCCGATCTCGCTCTTCACGTTCTTCGGTGGTGTCATCGCGGATCGGTTCAACCGAAAACGCGTCCTCATCATGACGCAGTGGGTCATGCTCTGTCTGGCGCTGGTTCTGGGAATACTCACTCAGCTGCGCATGATTCAGGTGTGGCACATCATCACGGTGGCGTTTGTGGCAGGCCTCGCCCAATCGATCGCATGGCCCGTCTATCAGGCCGTGATGGCGAACGTCGCCCAGCGAGAGCATCTTTCCAACGCGATCGCGCTGAATTCCGCGCAGTTCAATCTCGCGCGGACCATCGGTCCGGTGGTGGGGGCCTTAGGGCTGCACTATTTTGGAACGGCCGGCTGTTTTTATATCAATGCGGTGAGCTTCCTGGCGGTCCTTGGCGCACTCAGCGCCATTGAACTCCCGATGAACCGACGCACAGATGCCATCCCCGAGCAGGGGTTTCTGCTTCATCTTCGCGAAGCGCTCAACTATGTGATGGCCCAGAAGAACCTCTTCTGGCTGCTCGTGATGCTCGCGCTCACGAGCGTCTTTGGCGTTCCCCTTGTAACGCTGCTCCCGGCTTTTGCGCGCCAGGTGCTCTCCCTCGACCCTTCAGGTCTCGGAACACTGATGGCGGCGTTTGGCGCGGGCGCTGTGGCGGGAGGATTTCTGGTGGCCTATCTCGGCGAATTCCCGGGCAAGGTACGCCTGGCGATGCAGGGCGAATTTCTCTTTGTTCTGGCCATGATCGGTTTCTCCTTTGCCAGAAATTCGCTCTTATGCATGATCCTCCTCTTTCTCGCCGGGTTTTCGATGGTCGTCTTTGCTTCTGTGGTGAACAGCCTCATTCAAGGGACGGTCCTGGAGCATTTGCGCGGCAGGGTCATGAGCCTGTTCGTTTTTTCTTTCGGCGGGTTCATGCCCGTCGGAAATCTGCTGGCGGGCTGGCTCGCGCGGGTCTGGGGCGTCCCTTCGGCCCTGTTGGCCATGGGGCTGGTCCTGGGAGGCTGCGTCGTCTGTATTTACATTTCGAAGTTTGATAAAGTGAAAGCGGTATGAAAGCGATCGCTATTTTCTTCGCTCTGCTCATGCTTGGGATGGTTTATTTTCACGAAGCCTTGTCGAGCGGAAAAATTCTTGCCTACATCGACCAGCATCAAAAGGAACGCGGCATGATGCGGACCACGTACTACATCGGTCATGGATACAATTTCATGCAGGACCTGCAGCAAGCCGCGACGTATTATTTACGCGTCGCTCAACGGTATCCGGGCGTTCCCATGGCGGAAGAAGGGTACTTCAGTTATCTCCAAAGTTTGCAGGATTCCGCTGGCGTGCATCGCAGCAGATTGATTGAAGGGTATCAGGCTTATTTGGAGAAATATCCGAACGGCAAGTACGTCAAAATTGCTCAGGACAGGATCGATCTCTACCGTACCGGCGGCAGTTAATCGCGCGTGATTTTGGCGATGGTGAGAAAGTAGCTTTTTCCAGCCGCCACTTTCACTTTGGCTCCAACGGGTTGTCCTAAAAGTGCCTGGCCGATAGGGGAAACAATCGAGATCATGCCGCTGGAGGGGTCGGATTCTGCAGGGTCAACCAACGTAAACTTCATCTGTTCACCGGAATCGTCTTTCACCAGCACCGTAGCGCCAATATAGGCTTTATCTGACGGTATTTCGCCCTGGTCTTCCAGGATCCGGGCGCCGCCTAACTTGGATTCCAGCTCCTGGATCCGGCGTTCATTGTGAGCAGAATCCTCTTTAGCAGCGTGGTATTCCGCGTTTTCCTTCAAGTCTCCCTTTTCGCGCGCTTCCTGGATTTGATTGGCGATAATAGGGCGCTTCGCCTTGAGGTCCTGAAGGTCTTTTTGGAGCTTGTCCCACCCTTTTCGGGTAATAAAGGATTGATCGCTGGCCATGGAGCGATTATACACTTTGGTATAATTACCGTCGACCATCGATACTTTCGCCTGAAGGGCGAAAGCTTACCGATGGCCATCGCCACCATAGCTAGAAAGGATGCGAAGGTCGCTCCTATGTCTCCAGAAACCATCACGGCTACCAAAGTCGCCCTCTATACCCCCGATTTGTTCCTCTATAACCGGCGGAAGACCCGTGTTGTGCCTGTGGGCGATGTCCTTGTGGGCGGAAATAACCCCATTCGACTCCAGTCCATGACGACAACCCCCACCACAGATGTGGAAGGGACGGTGGCACAGTCTATTCGCATGATTGAAGCCGGCTGCGAGATCGTCCGCATCACAGCCCCTAAAATGGCGGACGCTCGCGCGCTGGGCGACATCCGGAAGTCTTTAAACGCGAAGGGCTACGCGAAGATCCCTCTCGTCGCCGATATTCATTTCAACCCGGAATGCGCCATGGAAGCGGCCAACCATGTCGAAAAAGTACGTGTGAACCCCGGCAACTACGCTGATTTCAAAGCCTTCAAAACTCTCGAGTACTCGGATGCCGCATACGCCGATGAACTGGTGCGCATCGAAGAACGCTTTACGCCGCTGGTCCTGAAATGTAAACAGCTGGGCCGGTCGATGCGTCTCGGCTGTAATCACGGCTCCCTTTCTGACCGCATCATGAACCGCTATGGCGACACACCCTTGGGGATGGTCGAAGCCGCGCTGGAGTTTGTGCGCATCTGCCAGAAGAACAGCTATTACGACATCATCCTCTCCATGAAATCGTCCAACCCCAAAGTCATGATCGAGGCTTATCGCCTGCTGGTGGCGCGCATGGATGAAGAAGAGATGGATTATCCGCTTCATCTGGGGGTCACGGAAGCGGGTTACGGCGAAGACGGCCGGATTAAGTCGGCGATCGGTATCGGCAGTCTGCTGCACGACGGTTTGGGCGACACCATTCGCGTGTCTCTCACAGAAGACCCTGAATTTGAAATCCCGGTCGCGCAGCAAATCGTGACAGCGTATACCCCTTCCAAAGAAGCGATCAGCCAGGAAGCAGAACCTTCACGCGCCAGACTTTCTCACGTCCCTGATGTGTATTCGTATCTACGACGACCAACGCGCGAGCTTGCCATCGGCCCGTTCAAAATCGGAGCCGATCATCCCGTGCGCGTGTTCAACGATTTCAGCCCCTGGCTGAAGCAGGCCGCTTCGGGAGAAGACGCTGCCAAGATGATCCTCGAGCTGCTCGAAGCGGAACTGAAAACGGGCCGCGATAACGTTCCGGAGATTATTGAATGGAACATCACCACCGCTTCGGATCTGGAAAAATTTCTGCATTGCCGCAAAGCCCTCGGCAAAGAGACCTCGCGCATCGCTTTCTTTGGCCGCTTCGCCGATCTTGAGCTGGCGAAGATTGGTGTGGCCAGTGTGCACATCGCTTCTTTTAGCGCGCCGCGGACGATGTCCGATGGCGAGCGTATGGAGCAATTTCACGAATTCCTGCGAGCCGCGGCGCGCGCCCGCGTGCCCGTGATGCTTGAATCCGGCGCCTGTCAGCGTGGGTATCTGGAACCCGCACGCAATCTCTTGCGGGGCATTGAAAACGCGGAACGCGAAGGCGTTAAAGAATTGATGATTTCTTTCCAGCTGCCTACCGTGCATCAGATGATTGCCAACGTTCGCCTGATCACGGCTCTGCTTCGGGAAAGAACGCAAGACACCCCTTCCCATCCCATCCATCTGCGTTACCCCGGCCGGGAATTCTTTGAAGACCAGCGTATCGAAGCGTCGATCGCTTTTGGAGCGCTCCTTGCCGATGGCATTGGGGACAGCGTTCAGACGGGTCAGGGCGTCGCGCCGGGCAAAGAGCTCGAACTTCTTTACAACATTCTCCAGGGCGCTGGCGTCCGCATCACCAAAACAGAATTTGTCTCCTGCCCTTCCTGCGGAAGAACACTGTTTGATCTTCAAAGCACGACCGAACGTATCAAGCAGCAAACAGGACATTTGAAAGGCGTCAAAATCGCCATCATGGGATGCATCGTCAACGGCCCCGGCGAAATGGCCGACGCCGATTTTGGTTATGTTGGCGGCGCGCCGGATAAGATCAATCTCTACGTGGGCAAAGAATGTGTTGAAAAAGGAATTCCTACCGCAGAAGCCGATGGGCGCTTGATTCAGCTCATCAAATCGCACGGAAAATGGGTGGAACCGAAGAACTAAAGTTGCGTTATAGGGGACGGCTCCTATGAATCCGAATAAACTAACAATCAAAGCCCAGGAAGCACTTCAGGGCGCACAATCCCTACTCCAATCCAAAGGACAGCAGGCACTTGAGCCTGAGCACCTTCTCCTCGCGCTGCTTGAACAGCCCGAAGGTGTCGTGACGGCTGTGCTTGAGAAAATGCACATCGCTCAAGCGCCTTTGAAGCGCCAGCTGGAAAGCTCCCTATCCCTCAAGCCCTCCGTTTCCGGAGGTCAACCCTATCTGAGCCGCGAGCTGAACGATGTTCTCAGCGGTGCGGAAGAATCGGCCAAGGCGCTGAAAGATGAATACGTGTCTACAGAACATCTTCTCCTCGCCCTCCTTAAAGTTTCGTCCGAAGCAGCCTCCGCGCTCAAGAGCGCCGGCGTGACATCTCAGGGAGTTTTAGAGGCGCTTTCAGGGATTCGCGGCTCCCAGCGCGTCACAGATCAGGATCCGGAAGCGAAGTATCAATCGCTGGAAAAATACGGCAAAGATCTTACGGCCATGGCCCGAGCCAACAAGCTCGACCCCGTGATCGGACGTGATGAAGAAATCCGCCGTGTCGTACAGGTGCTCGCGCGTCGCACGAAGAACAATCCTGTTCTCATTGGTGAGCCTGGCGTGGGGAAAACCGCCATCGTCGAAGGCCTTGCCCAGCGGATTATCGCTGGCGATGTGCCTGAGACTCTCAAGAACAAGAAGGTCATTGGTCTCGATCTTGGCGCGCTCATTGCCGGCGCGAAGTATCGCGGTGAATTTGAAGAACGTTTGAAAGCGGTTTTGAAAGAGATCGTCGCCGCTCAAGGCGGCATCGTCCTCTTCATTGATGAGCTGCACACACTCGTGGGAGCCGGTGCAACCGAAGGCGCTATGGATGCGGCCAATCTTTTAAAGCCGATGCTCTCGCGCGGCGAACTTCGCTGCGTGGGTGCGACAACGCTCGATGAATATCGCAAGCACATCGAAAAAGACGCGGCCCTGGAACGGCGTTTCCAGCCTGTCTTCGTGGGTCAGCCGAGTGTGGAAGACACGATTGCGATCCTGCGCGGCCTGAAGGAGCGCTACGAAGTGCATCACGGCGTCCGCATCAAAGACAGCGCGCTGATCGCTTCAGCCATCCTGTCTAATCGCTACATCACCGGCCGGTTTTTGCCCGACAAAGCCATCGATCTGATCGATGAAGCCGCCAGCCGACTGCGTATGGAGATTGACTCCTTGCCGGTCGAGCTCGACACAGTGGAACGACGCATCCGTCAACTCGAAATCGAGCGCCAGGCGCTTAAAAAAGAAGACAGCGCCAATCGCTTTGGAAAACTCGAAAAGGAGCTTGCTGATCTGAAAGAGCAGTCCGCTTCCCTCCGCGCCCATTGGGAAAAAGAAAGGGAAGTCATTTCCTCCTTGCGGAAGACCAAGCAGCAGGTCGAAAATCTACGCGAAGAAGAAAAACGCGCCGAGCGTTCCGGAGATCTGGGTCCGGCGTCAGAAATCCGTTACGGTAAGATTCCGGCGCTGCAGAAGACACAGGAGGAACTCAATAAAAAGCTCACAGATCTGCAAAAAAATAAGCGCATGCTCCGCGAAGAGGTCGATGACGAGGACATCGCGCAGGTCGTTTCCAGGTGGACCGGTGTGCCGGTCTCGCGCATGATCGAGACGGAGATGCAGAAGCTGCTCAAGATGGAAGAGCGTCTGCATGAGCGTGTGATCGGACAAGATGAGGCGATCAAAGCCGTGTCGAACGCAATCCGTCGCTCCCGATCTGGACTCTCCGATCCCAATCGACCCATTGGCAGTTTTATTTTTCTTGGCCCGACCGGCGTCGGCAAGACCGAGCTCGCCAAAGCGCTCGCCGGCTACTTGTTTGATGATGAGCGCGCGATGGTCCGTATCGATATGTCGGAATACATGGAGAAACATTCCGTGGCGCGGCTGGTGGGCGCACCTCCGGGGTATGTGGGTTTTGAAGAGGGGGGACAGTTGACGGAGGCCGTTCGCCGCCGGCCGTATTCGGTGATTCTTTTTGACGAGATTGAAAAGGCGGCGCCCGAAGTATTTAATCTTTTCCTTCAGTTTCTGGATGACGGACGTTTAACGGATGGACAGGGCCGGACTGTGGATTTCCGGAATACTATTGTAATCATGACCTCCAATATTGGGTCTAACTGGATACAGGAAGAATCCGATCTTGAAAAAGTTAAACCTCGTATCCAGGAAGCTCTGCGCGCGCATTTCCGACCGGAATTCCTTAACCGCATCGATGAAACGGTCATCTTTCATCGCCTGGATGAAGAAGAGCTGTCAAAAATTATCGACATTCAGATTGTCCAGCTCACCAAGCGCCTCGAAGATAAGAAGATCCACCTCCAACTTACGCCCGGAGCGAGAAAGGCCCTTATTAAGGAAGGCTACGATCCGGCTTTCGGCGCGCGCCCTCTTAAGCGCGCGCTTCAGCGCCGCGTGCTCGATCCTCTGGCCAAGCTTCTTATCAGTGGGAAAATTACTGAGGGTTCGGCCATTCAGGCCGATGTTCCAAGCGGAGCTACCATCGAGTCCGGTGAACTGGTCTTTCGACCTAAAAAATGACAAAACGCGTCGAAAAGACGTTTTGTTATTGACTTTTAATTCTTCGCAGGCTACATTAGTGCACTCGTGAAGAACTCCAACCTCATTTTAGCCGTTGTTTTTGCAGTTCAGGCCCTCATTCCCGTCTCCGCCGAAGCCTCTACGCGGTCTCGCAAGCCATGGTTTGGCCGCTCAAAAACGGTTACCGCCAAGGCCGCCTTGAAGACCGAGACTGTGCGAGTCACTTACAGCGGAAAAAATAAAACCGGGGCAAAAATCGCCCAACAGGCGCTGCATTACCAAGGTTCTAAATACACTTTCGGTGGAACGACGCAGTCCAAAGGATTTGATTGCTCGGGTTTGGTGGCGAGAGTGTGGGCGGATTTACAACTGAAGAAAATTCCGCGCGCCAGCAGCGCGCTATATAACTCCGGAAAGCCGGTGAGACTGGCTGAACTTCAGGAAGGCGATCTCGTGTTCTTCAAAAACACCTACAAGAGCGGCATTTCACACGTCGGCGTCTACACCGGTAAGAACAAATTTGTGCATGCTCCGAGCCACAAAAAGCGCGTTTCCATCACACGTCTCTCCGACCCGTACTACCAGCTGCACTACGCCGGCGCCAGACGCCTCTACTAGCCGTCCGACTTACTTCTTCGCTAGCTCCGCATCAATAATCGTCTTAAAGGATTCAAAGGGCTGTGCGCCGTTGATCACCTGGCCATTGACGAAGAAGTGCGGTGTGCCTCGGACGCCCACACGCTGACCATCCGCAATATCTTTCTCGATACGCGCCGCCATCTTGTGCGAGGAGTAGCATTTTTCAAACTTGCTTTTGTTCAATCCGATCTCGCCGGCAAAACGCGTGAAGTCCGAATCCTGCATCGAATCACTTGGGAAAATCTTGTCATGCATCTCCCAGAATTTGCCTTGTTCCTGTGCGCACAAGACGGCTTCAGCAGCGGGTTTTGCCCGTTGATGAAAAGGCAGAGGATATTGTTTCTCGATCAGCTTCACCTTGCTGCCATAGACGTCCATGACCTGTTTCAGCGTGTCCTGCGAGCGCTTACAGAAAGGACATTCAAAGTCCGTGAACTCGATAATCGTCACGGGTGCTGACTTGGGTCCTTTCATCGGATCCTCAGCAGAATAGGTGACATCGATTTTGGGAGCTTCTGGCTTTGTAAAGAAGAGTTCCACGGTGCCGCCTTTGGCCGTGAGCTGTTGGACCACTTCAGCTTCCTTCATCATTCGCTTTTGACCCTGAATGTACTGTCTCGCTTTCTCTTTCTGAGCGGCGTACTCGGCATCGGTCGGGGGGATCGTGCTTCCCTGCACGCCAAAACGTGACGCAAGCTGATCAATTTCCTGTAGAGAAGGCGCAGAGACTTTGCTATCAATCTCACGCTTGGTCCATTCCTGGACAGAAAGACCGGCTTTCTTCGCAGCTTGGGCGATTAGAAAGGTTTTCGATTTCTGGTCCACCCAACCTTTCCTTATCATGTAAAGCTGATTCTCAGCTTCGTAAAGTTGTGTTCCCATATCTTTGCGGAGTTCATCTTCCGTCAATACCGTGCTGCCGATTTTCGCGATGGGAGAGGAAGCTTCTGCTGCGAGAAGGGGTGACCCCTGACACATAAAAAGTGCGAACGCGATCCATGAGAGCTGTGTTTTTTTCATAAATCCTCCTGTGTGAAATCATTATAGTAAAATACGTTTTATATGACGGTATCGTCAGTAACAGAACAGGTGGCGCGGCAGGCCTACCTCGCCAAAGCGGCGAGCCGAAAGCTTGCGTTGCTGTCCGCAGAAGAGAAAAATCGCATGCTGCTGGCCATGGCGGAAGCCTTAGAAGCCGGCGGCCAGGATGTTCTTTTTCGTAATGAGATCGATGTGGAGGCCGCGCGAGAATCCGGCCTCGGTGCGGCGCTCATCAATCGTCTGCAGATCACCGAAAAAAGCCTCAAAGCGATGGCGGACGGTGTGCGCGAAGTCGCCGCTCAGAAGGATCCTGTGGGAGAAGTGCTCGAAACGTTGTCGCGGCCGAACGGTCTGCGTATTGAAAAAATCCGTGTGCCGCTGGGCGTGGTTGCCATGATCTACGAGTCACGGCCTAATGTTACGGTGGATGCCGCCGCGCTCTGCTTGAAGTCCGGAAATGCCGTCATCCTGCGCGGCGGCTCAGAAGCCATCAATTCCAACCGTGCGCTCGTCGCCCTCCTTCAGAAGGGGCTGCACCAAGTTGGAGCACAGGAAGGTGCCGTTCAGCTCATCGAAGATACGAACCGTGAAAATATCATGGAGCTCATCCGCATGCCTCAGCTCGTGGATCTCGTGATCGCGCGCGGCTCCGAGGAAATGATCCATAACATCGCCAAAAATGCCACCGTCCCCGTTCTGGGACACGGCAAGGGCGTCTGCCATGTGTATGTCGATGAAGATGCCGATCTCGCCATGGCTGAAAAAATCGCTTTCAATGCCAAAGTCCAGCGTCCGGGCGTCTGCAATGCCACGGAAACTCTACTTGTTCATCAGAAGGTGGCCGCGGAATTCCTGCCGAAGATCGGAAAGGCCTACGCACAGGCCAACGTTGAAATGCGCGGTGATGAGGCAACGCGGAACAGGATTCCGCAGGCGATCCGGGCGACGGACACTGACTGGTCAACGGAATATCTCGATCTGGTCATCTCGATACGCGTGGTGGATTCGCTCGATCAGGCCATCGAGCACATCAATCGCTATGGTTCAGGTCACACCGATACGATCGTCACGAAGAACAACGATCATGCCGAACGCTTTCTGGCCGAAGTCGATGCTGCTGCCGTGTTTCATAATGCGTCCACCCGGATGCATGATGGCAGTATTTTCGGACTTGGCGCGGAAATCGGAATTTCTACTCGTAAGTTTCACGCGCGCGGCACCA
This sequence comes from Elusimicrobiota bacterium, assembly GCA_031364865.1. Taxonomy (GTDB): domain Bacteria; phylum Elusimicrobiota; class Elusimicrobia; order 2-01-FULL-59-12; family 2-01-FULL-59-12; genus JANLWZ01. The sequence continues at coordinate 2,692 of JANLWZ010000041.1, read as the reverse complement.
TGGGCGCGCGCGAACTCACCACCACCAAGTACGTCGCCCACGGCACCGGCCAAATTCGCGAGTGATGCGCATCGGTCTCTTTGGCGGAACATTTAATCCTGTCCATCACGGTCATCTCTTGATTGCCGAAGCGGCGCTCGAACGCTATAACCTGGATCAAGTGCTTTTCATCCCCGCGGGTCTTCCGCCTCACAAAAAGCCGCCGCTGACCACAACCCAGCAGCGCTTGGCCATGCTGAGGTTGGCCATCCGCGGCAACAGGGCTTTTCGTGTGAGCGATTGGGAAATACGTGCTGGCCGCGTCGTGTATACCTATGAGACCGTCGAGCACTTTCACAAGCTCTATAAAAAAGCGGTTTTATATTTTTTGCTGGGCTCAGACTCCAAAAAGAATTTTTCCAAGTGGGTGCGACCTTCCCGAATACGGGCGTTAGCCCGATTGATTCCCGCCGAGCGGATTGCGCCCTTTGCCAGCTCCGACATTCGCGACAGAGTGAGACGCGGTCGCTCTATTCGCTATTTGCTTCCGAATACCGTTGAACGCTACATTCACGAGCGACGCCTTTACCGACGCCCTGAATGAAATTCGAAAAAACGATTCTCCTGCTCTGTGCCCTGCTGTGCGTCGTCACGGCGGGACTCACCTGGTTCAGCCCTGTCGGCCGGTCACTGATCGAAGAAAAACCCATCCGAGGGATGCTTCTGGGCAGCGATTACGATGACAATGCGCGGCACTCTGACACGCTCATGGTCATCTCGTACGACCCGACCTCTCGTTTTCTGGACGTTCTCTCCATTCCTCGCGATACGATGGTGTCTATTCCCAACATGCCGGCTGTCCGGCGTATCAACGAAGTCTTCACCTACGAATTCCGCCATTCCGGAAAAAACTTTGAGATCGCTTCGCTTTCGGTAAAGCATGTCGTCGAAACGATGCTGTCGACCGGCAGCGCGCAGGCCTTTGAGATTCCTTATTACTTCACGGTAGACTACGGCGGGTTTCGGGCCTTTATTGACGCCATTGGCGGCGTGCCTGTTAAAGTCACCGAGCCCATGCACTATGACGATAACTGGGGTAAGCTTCATATCCATTTTGATACGGGAACCTACGTGCTCAACGGGAAGAATGCGCTCGAATACGTTCGTTTCCGCGGAAAAAGCGCGGATTCCGGCCGTGTGCGGCGTCAGCAGATCTTTCTGCGCGAGGTCCTTAAACGCATGAAAAGCCCAGCGATCCTCTGGCGGCTGCCGCGCCATACCCAGGCCATCTTTTCGGGATTCCATACCAACTTGCAGACATGGGATATGGCGCTTCTGCTTATCGAAGGCAGGCGTTTGAGCAGGAAAAACATTCGTTTAATGTCTCTGCCTGGTGTACCGAAGGGAAACCTTTTAAAAATGGATGTGGAGGCGACGCAGCGGATCGTCGCCATGATGCAGTCGCCGCTGGACGTTCAGCACTCTCATACTTCCGGAACGGGAGGTGCTTCCTGGCGCGGCAAAGCCACAGTCAATGTATGGAATGCTTCCAGCAAACCGCAGGCGGCCAAAGACGTGATGATCATGCTCAGGAAAAAGGGATTTGATGTCGTCAAAAGCGGGAACTTCTCTACGCGGCAGTCTCAGACATTGATCGTGGACCGCTCCGGCGATCTGCGCCCTGCGCAGGCGGTCGCCGACGCGCTGAACGAGCATGTGACGGCGGAAGTCGTCAGCCGGCCCATGCCGTCGCTGGCGGTCGACGTGGACGTGATTATTGGTAATGATTTGAAATGAAAACCCTGGATTTTAGAAAAGCGGCGCGTACCGCGGTGGAAGCCGCGCTCGACAAAAAAGCCGATCACGTGGTTGTCCTGGACGTCCGCAAGGAAAGCGATGTCGCGGATTACGTGGTGATCGCAGGCGCGGACAGTACGGTCCAAATGAAAGCGATCCGTGCCAGCATTAACGACGCGCTTCAGGAAAAGGGAATTGCTCCCGTTCATCAGGAAGGCCTGGCCGCCGGCCGCTGGATTGTGATCGACTACGGCGGACTCATCATTCATCTGCTTTTACCGGATGCCAGGCGCTTCTATCGTCTGGAGAGCTTGTGGGAAAAGGCAAAACCGATTCATTGGAACCTTACATGATGCTCGATGCCCTCCGTAAATCGCTGGATGAGAAATTTCAACCCTGGCTCAAAGCCCAGGGGCTCGAAACGCTGCCCGCTTACGCGCTGGAAGAGCCGCCCGGTGGCATTGAGGCTGATGTCGCATGCAACCTTCCGCTTTTATTAGCGAAGCCGCTTAAGAAATCGCCGCGCGCGCTGGCTGAAGATCTGAAAAATCTGCTGAACGGCAATGTTTTTCTCGTGGAAAGCGTCGGTATCGCCGGTGCCGGTTTCCTGAACTTCCGCTGGAAGATGTCCGCGCTGCAGGACGAGCTTTCTGTTCTCTTAAAAGACGGCCATCGCTACGGTGAAAGTCCGACCAAAGCAGGGACCAAAACACTTATTGAATTTGTTTCGGCGAATCCCACGGGTCCGCTGCATGTGGGCCATGGAAGGGGTGCGGCCTTAGGTGATTCGCTGGCTTTGATCCTCGCTCACCTCGGCAATCAGGTTACGCGCGAATATTACATCAACGATGCCGGGAATCAGGTCGAGATGCTCGGCGCTTCGGTGCTGGCGCGCCTCGCCGAACAAGAAGGAAAG
>JANLWZ010000028.1:0-6045 GCA_031364865.1 Elusimicrobiota bacterium | reverse complement strand
TTCTTCCCGGAATTTGGCCGCAACCGCATTACGGGGATGGTCGAAAGCCGACCGGACTGGTGTCTTTCAAGACAGAGACTTTGGGGAACGGAAATACCTGGGGCGTCCGACGTGCGACGTCCGACGTCGGACCTCGGACCTCGGACGGACCCTGACATCTTCGACGTCTGGTTTGAGTCCGGCGTCTCTTGGGCAGCCGTTCTGAAGCAGCGCGGTGAATTAAATTATCCTGCCGATCTTTATCTCGAAGGTTCCGATCAGCACCGCGGCTGGTTCCAAGTCTCTCTCATACCTTCCGTTGCGCTGCACAAGCAAGCGCCCTTTAAGGCGCTCCTCACACACGGCTTTGTCATGGACGGCAATGGACGCCCGATGTCGAAGTCCCTTGGCAACGTGATCTCGCCGGAAGAAATCATCAAGCAGTACGGCGCCGACATTCTGCGACTGTGGGTGGCTTCGAGCGACTACGCCAACGACGTGCGGCTTTCGCCTGAAATTATTAAGGGCCTTGCCGATAATTACCGCAAACTCCGCAATACGTTCCGCTATCTGCTGAACAATCTTGGCGATTTTAATGCGGCCAACGACACCGTTGCCATCAAAGATCTCACGGAGATCGACCGCTGGGCGCTGCACCGCTTGCAGGAGGAGATCCGCGACGCGTCCAAAGCCTATGAGGAATATCAATTTCATCGCGTGATCGGCCGGCTCGTGAATTTCTGCAACTCCGAGCTCTCCAGCTTTTATCTCGATATCATCAAAGACCGTCTCTACTGCGATCCGCCGGCCTCTGTGTCGCGCCGCGGCGCTCAGACCGTCCTTCACCATTTGGCGATGTCACTGTTGAAGATGCTCGCCCCCATCCTTCCGTTTACGACGGAAGAGTGCTGGCGCTTCCTTGGCAAATCAGAAACGATCGGCGCGCAAGATTTGCCCAAAGCAAATACCGCCTTTATCGATGAAAAGCTGGCCGAAAACTGGAAAGGCTTGCTGGCCATGCGACAATCGGTGCTGGGAGAGCTCGAGAAAGCGCGCGCGGCCGGTCTGGTGAAAGCGCCACGTGAAGCGCGCGCTAACATTCACGTATCGAAAGAAGATCAGGCCAAATCCTTGACCCATCATGGTGCTATGCTTGCCGGCATTCTGGGGGTCGGACAGGCGGACGTCAGCACAGGGAAAGACTCGATTGAGATTTTGAAAGCCGAAGGCGCCAAATGTGAGCGGTGCTGGATCTATAAAAAAGATGTCGGGTCCGTGCCGCAGCGTCCGGATATCTGTAAGCGCTGCTCAGACGCGGTGGAAGGATGGGAAAAATTATGCGCGGTATGACGTCGACTGAAAAACTCTATACCATTCGTTTCGGCGGCATTCTCTCTATCGCAGGAATCGTGTTCCTGCTGGACCGCTTGAGCAAGATCTGGATCATTCGCCATTTTTCTTTAGGAGACACGCGGCCTATCACATCCTGGTTCCATCTCACGTATGTGCACAATACCGGCACGGCCTTCGGCTTATTCCAGGGCAACAACAAAGCTTTGCTGCTCGCAGCCTTCGCTATTCTGGGCGTGTTGCTCTACAGCGCGCGCGAACTCACTGAGCATGGCGGCTTCTGGGGTGCCGTCGGTGTGGGGCTTGTCCTGGGCGGGGCGCTCGGCAATATTTATGACCGCATTCATTACGCGCAGGTCATCGACTTTCTCGATTTCCTTATCTGGCCCGTCTTTAATATCGCCGATTCCGCCATTACCGTGGGCACCGCAAGTTTGATGATCGGCTTATGGAGAAGCAAAGCGTAAATGTTCCCGATCCTTTTTCATCTGGGACCCCTCACCATCCGCACTTATGGAGCGATGGTCGCCGCCGCTTTTCTGGCCTCGCTCTATCTTGCCAAAGCCGCGGCGGAGTTCCGGAAAATCGGCGAGTCCTTTTTACTCGATCTTGTCGCGATCCTCATTGTGAGCGGCCTTCTGGGTGCACGCTTACTCTACATCCTTCTGAATCTCAGTTACTTTCGCGATCACCCTTCCGAAAGCTTCAAAGTCTGGGAAGGCGGACTCGTTTTCTATGGCGGTTTTATACTCGCGGCGCTCGTGGGTGTCATCTTCACGCGCTACCGGGACTATCAAGTCGCCGATGTCGCCGACGTGCTCGCGCCGGCGCTCGCCTTGGGCCAGGGTATTGGCCGCTGGGGATGTTTCTTCGCGGGCTGCTGCTACGGTAAACCCACTTCTATGCCCTGGGGAATGCGCTTCTCCGATCCCGCTTCGCTCGCGCCTCTCGGAATCGATCTGCACCCCGTTCAAATTTACGAATCCGTGGGAGCGATTCTGCTTTCGTGGGGGCTCTGGACAGTTCTCGCGCGCCGCAAGGATATGAAGGGACATGTTTTCTGGCTGTATGTGCTGGGCTACGGGCTGCTGCGTTTTACGGTAGAGGTTCTGCGCGGCGACGACCGCGGGCCAACGCTGGGAGGACTATCGCCTTCGCAGATCATTGCCGGCGTTTCCGTTCTCATCGCGGGCGGCATTTTTGTGGTGCGCGTGGCTTCCCGACATGATGCCCAGTCTTAAACCTGAGGTTCTGTTCGAAGACAAAGCGCTTCTGGTCATCAATAAGCCAGCAGGCCTGGTCGTGCATCCGGCGCCGAGTGTGAAAGGGCTGACGCTCATCGACTGGATTAAAGAGTATCTGGGGCCGGCCGCCTCCGCGGACTTTGAAGAAATGAATCGGCTGGGCCTTGTGCACCGTCTCGACAAAGATACGACGGGCGTGATCGTCGTGACAAAGAGCGCCGCGGCGAAGACCGCGCTCGGCAAACAGTTTCATGATCGTGAGACTAAAAAGCAGTACGTGGCTTTTGTTCAGGGCGTACCGCCCAAGCGAACAGGTATTATTTCAGCACCCATAGGCAGATCAAAAAAAGTGGCGACACGGATGGCCGTCACAGGCACAGGCAGGCCTTCGGAAACCAGTTTTGAAATTACGGAGGCCATGAAGGAGGTCGCACTCGTGACTCTATATCCTAAGACAGGCAGGACGCATCAATTGCGTGTTCATCTGGCAGCCATTGGGCACCCCATCGTGGGCGATTGGACGTACGGCGCGCACAGCAAATGGCAGAAGCAGTACGGGATTGAAAGACCGCTGCTTCATGCCGAGTCGATTGCCTTCGCGCATCCCATGACGGGCAAAGCGGTTTCCTTTAAAGCCCCCTGGCCAGCCGATATGAAAAAAGCGCTTACACTCTTTCGCAAAAGTTTTAAGGCGCTGCTGCTCATGGTGGTCCTCGCCGGAGTGGCGGGCGCGGAAACACCTAAAAAGAAAAGCTCAAGCAGTTCTTCGTCTTCGAGTTCCAGTGGTTCCAAACCCTCTTCTACCTCCTCCGACACTTCCTCGCGATCGCGTAGAGAGGTGGCGTCGTTGAAAGAACAGTTCCGGACGCTGATCGAAGAAGTCTCCGCCGTTCAGGATCGCGTGACCAGCATTCAGATGGAGCTGGACGAGATGGGCGGTTCCCGTCGCGTCAAAGATCTGGAGAAAGCCCTTTCCGACTTAAACGGCAAATCCGCGAATACCTCCATGGTCTCCGAAGAAACCAAGACTCAAGTACTCGATATGGGCCGCAAGTTGAAAGCCCAGCAGGAGATGCTGGAACAGTTGCGGGATCAGGTGGACCGCCTGCAGCAGGAACTCATCCAGACACGCACCGAAAAATCCCCGACTCCATGAAGAAAAAGCCAGGAAAACCTCAGCGAGGACTTCTTCTCGTTGTGTCCGCTGGCTCCGGTGCCGGGAAAAGTACGCTCTGCCGGATGCTGCTCAAAAAGCGTAAAAATCTCGTCTTTTCCATCTCCGTCACAACGCGTCTGCCCCGGCCTGGCGAAAAAGATGGCAGGGATTACTTCTTTATTTCCCCGGCCGCCTTTAACGCCATGCGGAAAAGAGGGGAATTGATGGAATGGGCGACCGTCCATCACACAGATTTCTATGGAACCCCACAGTCCTATGTCGATCAGATGCGTTCTAAGGGGAAAGACGTCCTTCTAGACATCGATGTCCAGGGGGCGATGCAGGTCAAACGTAAGTTTCCAGAGGCTGTTTTGATCTTTATTACCACCCCGACCTTCGCAGAGCTCGAAAGACGCCTCCGCAGCCGGTCTTCGGAGAGTGAAGCCCAGATTCGCCAGCGCCTGGCGGATGCTCGAGAAGAGCTGAAATACCTGGGCATTTATAACTACAATGTAGTCAACGATCGGTTACCTCTTGCCCTCAAACGGCTCGAAGCGGTCCTCGATTCCGAATCCCTCAAGATTTCTAAGAAAAAACGCTAAGGAGACTGTAATGACTGACTTATTTCTGGACCCTAAAGTGCTGGACTATTCCAAGGATCGCTATGAGCTCATCCTCATGACGCTCCGCTGGGCTCGCGCCCTGAAGTCCAAAGGCACCCCTGAGACCATGCCTGTTCTCATCGAAAAAGCGCTCAAAGATATCGTCGACAACAAGATCACCTTCGAAGAAATCAAAGCGAACAAGATCGTCGAAGAGCCCGTCGTTGAAGAGATCCCCGCCGTCGTCTCCGTAGCCGGTGAAGGCAAAGCTGTCCTCCCGCCGGATGACGAAGAAGACGAGAAGAAAACCAAAAAGAAAAAGAAAAAGGACGAGTAAGAGAAATCGTCATTCCCCGCGGTCTCTGGCAGGGGAACCTGCCTGCCGGCAGGCAGGTCCATGGGTCCGCCAGACGTCTGGCGGATGACAAAAGAAAATGATCCTCCTCGGCGTAACCGGTTCCATCGCTGCCTACAAAGCCGTAGAGCTTTTGCGCCTGCTGATTAAGGGTGGCCAGGACGTTCAAGTCGTCATGACGCCCACGGCCACGCAGTTCGTAGGGGCGCTCACGTTCCAGGGCCTGTCCGGCCATACTGTCTTCACCGATGCCGCTGATCCCAACGCTTACCAGATGGCGCACCTCGCGTTTGCCGAAAAGGCCGACGCCATTGTGGTTGCGCCAGCCAGCGCCGAGTCACTTTCCGTGATGGCTCATGGCGGCGCGAGAGACCTCGTATGCGCCGCCGTGCTGTCGGCGCCGCGGACTGCCTCCGGTGCTCTTAAGAACCCCATCTATATCGCGCCCGCTATGCATGAATCGATGTGGCTGCATCCTGCGACCCAAGCGAACGTCAAAACGCTTAAGAGTTATGGCTATACCTTTGTCGGCCCGGAGAAGGGCGATCTGGGACGAGCGGGGGATAGAGGCGAAGGACGTATGTCGGAACCTGAAACAATTGCTTCCCTGGTACTTAAGCGCCGTGCGCGTTAGTAAATACTTCAACAACATCCGCGGCAAAAAAATACTCATCACAGCGGGTCCAACGCGTGAGTACTGGGACCCTGTTCGCTATCTTTCCAATGGCTCCAGCGGCTTGATGGGGATTACCCTCGCGCAGGAAGCCGCCAAACTCGGCGCCGATGTCATTCTCGTGCTTGGCCCGGTCCGGGGGACCATCCCCCGCCGGCGAAAAAATCTGAAACTGGTCCGCGTCACCAGCGCGCAGGAGATGGACAAGAAAGTCCAGGACCATCTGGAAGGCGTGCAGCTCTTCGTAGGAACGGCGGCCGTGTCCGATTATCGGCCGGCGCTTATATCGAAGCAGAAACTCAAAGACAAACCGGCCTCGATGGCCCTCGAACTGACCCGCAATCCCGATATCATCGCCAAGGTCGCTCGCCGCGGTCCGCACCGACCGTCCGTCGTTATTGGTTTTGCCTTAGAGACCGAGGACGTCATGAAGCATGCCGCGGAAAAACTCAAGGAAAAAGGACTCGATTGGATCGTGGCCAACCGCGAAACGAATATGGGTTCACCCGAAGGCGCGGTCACGATGCTCTCGCGGTGGAATGAACGCATTGCCATCGCCCGCATGCCGAAAGAGCGCCTCGCCAAACAGATTTGGAAAGTTTTCCTGGATAGGCCAGCCCTATGAGCGATATCACACGAGTCATCGCTGACGCGAAAACGTGGATCGAACAGGAAAAGGTGTGGGA
>JANLWZ010000010.1:0-5175 GCA_031364865.1 Elusimicrobiota bacterium | reverse complement strand
TGATGCCCAGTTTGACGAAGGGTGTCGTGGAATAAATCCAGAAGCGCAGTTCCCCATTGGCATAAAAGCGGCCCAGGTTCTGAGGCTGCGTGTAATGGACGCCCCAGCCGGCATATTCGGTGGGGCCAGGGAATGTTGAAGCGGTTTTCCAGCTCGATAGGCCTTCCGGAGGCACCCTGTCGAGAGAAGCGCCATCGAACGTCTCCGGCGCACCGCACGCGCCCCACGTCAGCGTACACCCATAGGCATCGATCGTGCGTGCAGGCGATTGGGGAATCCCGTTATCCGAAAAAAGCGTCAGAATTTCTGCCGAAGCGCTTGTACCAAGCACGCTCGCAAGTAGTAAAGCCGCTAAAAAACGCATACGCATTATTTGGCCACCCCGATCACGCCCGAGACGAGATCGCCATCTGACGTATATTGATAAATATAGACGCCGCTTTCCACAATGCCGCCGCCGTCATCCGTACCATCCCAGGCGGGCGCGGGTCCCGGGATCGACTTCACGCGCCGCCCGCGCACATCAAAGATCTTCACTTCCGTAATGCCGGTACCGAATACGGCCTGATCATTAATACCATCGCCGTTCGGCGTAATGATCCGCTCCGCCGGCCGCAATTGAGCCGCGCCGATGGCGCCTGCCGGGAAGAGACCGTAGTGGGAGAAATGGCCCGTCTGACCGGTGACGGTATGGAGCGTCGTATCCACCGTAACGCGGCTGATGACGCGCCAATCTCCGCCCATGCGCTGTTCATCCAGCCAATACAAACCTAAAGTTTTTGGATCCGCGCCGGAACCCAGCACTTTGCCTTGGAGATCGGACGGATAATTCAATACGAGCTGCGCCGGGGCCACGAGCGAGGTGTTCTGCAGCTCGATGTTATAGATGGCCGCCGGCTGCGTGTTGTTCGGCCCGACACTATGAGGACTGTTGTTTTCGATCCGGATACAGAGCGTACCGTTGGACGTAACGCCTCGTTCTGGAATGATCACGGAAGTCTGGCCGTCAGAGACGGACAAGCTGGGCGCGCTCACGCGGGACCCAGCCGGACTGACAGCACTGCAGAATTGATCGACGATAGACGTTCTGAAGGGCGTGGCAGTAACAGGCCCGTTCTCGGGCCCTGTAAATGGGCCATTGGCGTCTAGCACAGAAGCGGTCCCCGAACCAACCCGTGATGCGCTAAACATATATTCAAAGTCGCCGCCGAATTGGATGGCCGCAAGTCTATCCCGACTCACCACAGCGGTTCCGCTCATGGTATTCCCTTGGGCAGCACCCGGCAAGAATTGAATAGCCTCCCTAAAGGGTAATCCCACCAGGGCTCCCGTCTCATCCTTCAGCTGATACACAATTTGTACGCGTAAATTGTTTGGATCGATTGGTCCGGAAAGACTGGTGATAGTTACTGGCACCATCGCATTGGCGCCAAAGAACGCCCGTGCAGGCAATGTTGACGCCGTGATCTGGAAGGCACTACCACCGCCGTTGGCACCGATAGTGACCGACATCGTCAACGCGATCGGGGACCCGCGAGGTGTGAAAGCCGCCTGCGCCGCGCGGGAGCCGACGAAGAAAAAGAGCGCGGCGATCAAGCCGGCGCGATAGGTGCTAACGGCTCTTCGATTCAATCTGAACTTCTCCCTTTTTATTGACTGAAAACCACTGTTCGTCTTTCATCTCGAGCGAATCGGAGGTGAGACGCGCCTTGAGAAGATATTTCCCTGCTTTCGGAGCGCGTGCAGGTCCCTGGCCAACGCAATCGATCGTTTGACCGGGGAAAATAGGTGCTCGCTCGGGAACGATATACGTCGCCATAATTTCTTTTTCTTCGTTCAATAGATCGATCGTTCCTACCGGGCGTAAGCGGACATTGCCGGTCGCGCTCACCTTAGCGGCAATCAGAAAAACTCCCTCATGCGTGCCGGCGCCAAGCGCCGCAATCCTTCCTGAAATCTTTTCGCGGTCTTTCACCCGAAGGTAAACGGGCGTGCTGATCATGGAGGTCAGCGTTCCCCCCTTGACCCCTTGATACGACACCGACACCATACCCATGAGCTCTCCCACGGCATCTTTCGGGCATACCACATCGAGCTCAATGGGGAGTTTCTGTCCGGCCTTGATGTGGAACTGCTTCTTCTTCGGCAGAATGAGCCAGTCTTCAAGGTTAATGTCTTTATTGTCAGGATAGTCAACCCATTTTTTCTGCGACAACTGCACGTCATACCCTTCCTCATGTGGATTCTGAACATAGACCACAATGTGGGTTTTGGCCCCTGGCGCCAGACGTACTTCCGTCCGGCCTGGGCTTACGGAAAGAGCCCAAGCAGCAGGCACCAGTGTGGTAATGATCCACACTGGTGCCGCTGCGATGAGAAAGAAGGCTCTCCCCATAACAGATTCTTAGAGCGTGAAGGCCTCAAGAACCAACCGATTTGTACTGTACGTTGTCTGCGCCAAAGCTCCTGTAAAGTTCGCTTCGGTGTAGATGAACGATGTGGCTGTCGTGGTGAATCCGCCGAACTCCTGAGGGCTCTGCGCGAAGTGAATACCTGCTGGAATCGCGACAGGTGCTGGCGCAGGAGTTGCGAGCGTTGCGCCGGGCTGCGCCGTCGTGCCTGGAGCAGCATAGACCATGATGAACGGATCACCGTTGTTGAAGCGGGCTGCGTTCAGCACGTTGGCAACCTGCGATTTATCTTCGTGGAAGAACCAGAGGAAGGATTCGCCAGCGTTCGCACCAGGATTAACTCCGGCAACGGCGGTGAGCGTAAACGTCGATGCTCTCCATGCTGTCGGAAGGTTTTCGGTGGTGACCGAGTTGTTCACGAGACCCGCCGGGGACTTGGTGTTCTGGTTGATCACGCCGGTGTACGCGGGTGTCGCGTTCACGTTGTCGGTGTAGATCTGCACACCGCCATTGGTCGTCGTGATGTTGGTTCCGAGTTCGATGTACTGATCGGACACCTGCCACCCTGCTGCGGTGTTGGACCATCCTAAAGCCGCTGCCGGTGAATTGTTGCTGCGGTTTCGGATGACGGCATTGGTAATGGTAACCTCGGCTGTACCGCCGGTCACCACGCTAGCCGATAGGACTGCTGTGCCACGGGACTGAAACACAGCGTGGCCTGGTTGTGTCATGAGTACGACGAAACCCGCGGCTGCGAGTCCCATCATGTATTTTTGAGTCACTTTCATTGGTGTAGCCTCCTTTTAATGTGCTTCGAATTCTCGAACGACCTAGAAATAGACAGTCAACTGAAACCGGTGGCTGCCGGCAGTATCCGATACATAAAATGGCACAGTAATGCCGTAATCCAGACGGAAACCGGCCTTCTTGCCAAGTGCCTGGTAATAACTCACGCCCATGGCTGCTTCCTCTTTGTTACCGCCGGCCCTTAAACCCAGGGCATCATTGAAGAGCCAGCTTTCCGCGCCACCGTACACGCCCGTCTCACCATTGCGTCGAGATATGTCCAGCGCGGGGACAAGCCATGGCAGCCTGCGGCTCTGGTAGGCGCCTCCCAGGCGCCATTCGAGCGGAATGCGGTCAGTGTCCCGGAATCCCACATCCGGCTGGTTTAAATTTTTAACGGAAAGGCCTACGCGGCAGCCATCGCAGGGACCGGAATCCGGTTTCCAGAGAAGGCCTGTATCCACGGCAAAGGCGGAGGCGGAGTCGCCTCCGGAGAAAACGGGGTCGCCGGCGGAAGCGGCGTCGAGCGAGAAAGCACGCCTTAGATACTTGAGGTTGACGCCAAGAGAGACCTGGTTATCGAGGACAGGGATGAGACCGCCGAGGTAGTTCGCATACGAAAGCATGAACGTGTCTTCGCGGTAGAGTGACGTCGTATTGAAATTAGCCCAGGACGTCGACCAGGCGCCGTATTTGGTCGCGCGTGAGGCGTAGGAGAGATAGCTCTGATCGAGATGCGCTTCGTCATTGCCTGTCGTTGAGGTACCGGAGTAGAGGGTAAGGCCGGAGAAGAGCCGTGCGTACATCGCGCTGACTTCATTCCATTGGATCTGGACAAGGCCGGCAGGATTGTAGAGAGGGGCGTTAGAGTCGTCGGAAATGGCGGTGTAGGCTCCCCCCATACCGACGGGGCGGGCACCCCAGCCGCCGTCCTGGAAAGCGGCAAAAGAAGGAGTCGTGAGGGTGATTAGAAATACCCACGTCCACACAAGACGCAAGGGGCTGCATTGACCCAGGCGAAGAATAGTTTTCATCCTTATTAGTTTGGCTTTTCCGAGAGAATTTAAAAATCCTCCATTAGTGCCAATAACCATGACCGTTAGGCCTAAGTTTCGGGCGGGCCTCTATATGAACATTTAACGAACTGATGGTTACATCAATGTTTCGCGCGTGTTAACAGTATGTTTCGTACGTTGGGGATGCCAGCAGAACAACGCACGAAGTATAACACAAGATTAACCCCCCAAATGGGGATGAAATCGCGTTTGAACCATTTCGTAATTTAGTTGAGAGCTACGGAGGAGCTTCCCCTAGGAGTGCAAATCCAGCCGACCGACGTGCTCGATCTACAGCTAAGCAAACACCCGTGCTACGAAGAAAGTTCCGCTATTTCTAGGCCGGATTAAATCTTGGAGGGTATCTCGAAGGAGTACAGCCGGATACGGTTGCGGCCGTGCGACTTGATCCAATACAGCGCTTCGTCGGCGCGTTTGATGAGTTCGTCGATGGTGGCGGCATGAGTAGGGTAGGTGGCGACACCAATACTGACGGTGAGATTCACCGTGTTTTTGCCCGCCAGGATGACCGGCTCACCCGAGACAGCCTGGTGCAGACGTTCCGCGAGGAGCAAAGCCTCTTCGGCAGAAGTGTCCGGCAGGAGGATCACAAATTCGTCCCCACCATAGCGCGCCGTGAGGTCCACTTTGCGCGCATTCGACAGAATGCGTTCGGCAACGCTCGTCAGGATCGTATCTCCCGCTTGATGGCCGTAGGTGTCGTTGAAGCGTTTGAAGTGATCGATGTCCAGAATCATGAGGGAAAGCTGTCCATGCGTACGTTCTGCACGGTAAAACTCTTCTTTTAAGCGCTGCCGGAAGTACCGCAGAAGGTAAAGGCCGGTGAGGCCGTCCGTGATGGAAAGCTCTTCGACACCTTGAAAGAGGCGGGCGTTCTTGATCGCGGCGGAGATTTGTTCGGA
>JANLWZ010000392.1:0-12510 GCA_031364865.1 Elusimicrobiota bacterium | reverse complement strand
GAGCCGCGCTACAAACCCTTCAGAAGGCTAGTCTACGCTTCCATGCGGGGCTATGAATCGCAGGAGAGAGCGGCCAATTCCGGATACAAGTCCATTAAGTTCAGCGCGTCAAATCCGAAACGGAATGATGACAATTATGAGCTGAACGATCTGGAGAACCTGCTGAATATAACCGACGAAGAGTATGTCCGCGGCCGCGATGCGCGCAAAGGAGCCTCAAAATGATTCGACTAGCGCTCAGGATAGCATTCGCTGCGTTCCTCTTCTCGGTGCTCGCCGGATTCGCTTCGGCCGCTCTAATCTCCGTTGTCTCCATGGAAGGAAACTGGCGGGATCCTGTCGACAACATGGCCGGCACGCAAGTCTTTGATCCTGCGATCACCAACGGCGTTCCAACAAGCTTCGTCGTCTGGGGAGACGGCCCTACGCAGAGCGGTTACGTTTTTACCCGCAGCATCCCCAGCAACCAGGTCTTACCTCCTGCGCCGACACCCTTTTTCCCCATGGGAACCTTTACCCACGGAAACCATCCCGTCAACTCGCCATCGCTGGTTTCCATCAAGCTGGATATTGTTCTCATGATCGATGTGGACGGCGTTCCATCGGGGCCTCACACCTTTACGTTTGATTTTACCCATACCGAAACACCGAACAATCAAAGTCCCTGCCCTTACCCAACACCGGCTGGCGAAGGCTGCACAGATAGAGTCAGCTTTGTTCAAGGCCCTGCGCCCGCGACATTCATGGTGAACGGCACTGCGTATACGCTCGCGATGGCTTTTAGAGATATCAATGGCCTTCCCGTGTCGCAATTCATTACGCGAGAAGCCCGCGACAATTCCGCCACCCTGATCGGCCAATTTACGCTCCCGCCGACCGCCAGCTGCGGCAACAATATTTGCGATGGTACAGACACCTGCTCGAACTGTTCTCAGGACTGCGGTTTCTGCGCGCCGCCGGCGCCGACTCCGAGTGTTCAATTCAACGCTTCGTCTTACAACGCAGCGGAAAATGACGGGCTCGCGACCATCACCGTCACTCGAACGCTGAACACCACCAGCACCTCCACCGTCAATTACGCCACCTCCAACGGAACGGCGCAGGCAGGCTCCGACTATACGTCCACTTCGGGCGTTCTGACGTTCAATGCCGGAGAAGCAACAAAAACTTTCCAGATACCGGTGCTGACGGATTTTCTCTCCGAAAACACCGAAACCGTCCAGCTGACACTCACCAACCCGACGAATGCAACTTTGGGCTTGAGCCAGGCAGTGCTTAATATCACGAACTCCGCTGCGCCACAGTCTCAGATCCAGTTTGGTTCTGCCAGCTACACAGAGAACGAATCGGCAGCGTTTGCCTCGATCACCGTGGTCCGAACCATCAGTACCAATGGAAGCGCCTCCATACGCTATGAAGCCACCGATGGAAGCGCGATCGATGGTCAGCATTACCATGCGGTCTCAGGCACACTTTCTTTTGCCGATGGTGAGGCGAACAAAACGTTTCAAGTTCCGGTGATCAACAACGGCCTCGCCGATGGCAATAAGACCGTGAACCTCGGCTTAAGCAGCCCCTCCGGTGCGGTGCTTGGAACTCCGTCCAACGCCGTGCTGACGATTGTGGACGCGGGCGCTGCTCCGCCTTCACCGACACCCTTTATTAACGAGATAGTGCCCTTTTCGGCGCCGGTCAACTGGGCGTCCTCCTTTCCCCTGCGGATCGTGGGACAAAACTTCAACACGACCTCCGCGGAAGTTTTATGGGACGGTGGTACGAGTCTCCCAGTAGTCAGCCGAAGCGCGACAGAAATTACCGCCACGCTGAGCCCGGCTTTATGGGGAGGCCTCTCCGGCACGCATCAGGTGCGTGTGCGCAACCCTGGCAACCTCAATTCCAATTCCGCTGCTTTCACGGTGTTCCCGCTGAACAGCGGCAATCCGCCTCCTTTTGTGGTTCGGGATCCGCTGGCCAATCCAAATCCCACATTTAGCGCGACCACCAATGTGTCCGTCCTTGGCGGCACCTTCAACCCAGGCGGCGAAGCCGTCCTGCTCTACGAATGGCAGACGGTCGGCCTTCAGCCGGGCGGTATTTCATTCTCAGGCAACAATTCCAATGCGGCGAAAAATGCCACGGCAACCCTGACCGCACCGGGGACCTACCGCGTGCGCGTGAAAATCACCGACAGCGTTTCCGGGTTCTCGGTCATGACCAACCATCTGGACATTGTGGCGATCGCCCGTGAAACCACATTAACGCTTACACCCAAGGCACAAACCATCACGCCCGACCTTACGCCGGTGCTCCGCGCTACGGTCCGGGACCAGTTTGGCAATGCGATGAACCTTCCTTTGAACTGGACGAATTCCGCCGGTTCGCTATCCGTCAACCAGACACAAGCCACCTTGAGTGTCGATGCGACGATCCGGCAGGTTCATATCACCGCTTCCACGCTGAATAATAGTCTCTCCGATTCGGCAAACGTCGTGGTCGTGTTCGGTTCCGGCGGCGTCGGCAGTCTCGCCCAGGCGACCGTAGGCCCTGTGCCATTTAAGTCGACTTCCGGATTGCCCGGAGTCACCTTCCGGCAGCTTAACCCAGGCACTAAAATCCGCCTTTTCACAGCCAATGGCAATCATGTGCAGACGCTTCAGTCGGGCGGCAATACGGAAGTCCTATGGGATCTCACTAACACAGGCAGATCCCGTGTTTCGAGCGGCGTTTATCTCTTTATCATGGAAAACGGAGACCAAAAGAGAGAAGGCAAGGTTGTGCTCATACTCTAAAGCGCCTGCAATTAACAAATACAAACGTCTCATTTAGACAGCCATAAAACGTATATACATTTAGGCTTGATATTTGATTCCCCGTCGAAATTTTCATTTCGTACTTATTTCTAGACGTAAGTAAATTTCTGTTAATTATTGGGTTGACGAGAGTCTAATGGGGGGGTACTTATAGTCATAAATGAGACTGCTACGTGTAACACAGAGTTTACTTTCCCGCCATCCCGGCGTAACACAAAACCGGTATACATATGGCATGAAGAACAAAACCTTCAAACGAATTCTAGCCCAAAGACTGATTATCAGCCTGTGCATCCAGTCCCTGGGTACTTCCTGGGCCTCTGGACCCGGTACGACCGGTGCCGATATCCTTAAAATCGGTGTAGGCGCGCGTGCGATTGGTATGGGTGAAGCCTATGTTGCCCAAGCCGATGACGTCTCCTCCTTATATTGGAACCCGGCAGGCCTTGCCCTTATGCAGGAGCGTCAGGCTTCCTTTATGTACAACCAGATGTATCAAGGTTTGAAGTTTCAGAACCTCAACCTCGGAATCCCTCTCGAAAATGGTGCGATTGGTGCTTCTCTTTCCCATTTAGGTTACGGTGACATTGACGGCTATGACTCGTCGGGTGCATCCCTTGGCAGTCAATCGGCTTACGATGCCGTAGCCACTGTAGGTGCAGCTTGGCTGGGAAATCAATGGTCGGCCGGCGTAAATGCCAAAGGGATTCAACAGAAGCTGGCAGATGTGAAAGCGACTGGCGTTGCTTTCGACCTCGGTGCCAATGCGATCTATCCAAAACCCATCATCAGCGGCGGCACGCTGCGCTTTGGAGCCGCCGTACGTAATCTCGGCTCCGGTATGAAATTTGAGCAGCAGAAAGACCCCCTCCCCATGGACATGAAGTTCGGTCTCGCTGCCGTCCAAATGATGGATCGGAAACTCAATTTTTCTGTCGATTACACCCTGCCTAAGAACGATGACAGCTTCTTTTCCAGTGGTTTTGAATATTGGCTTGTTCCGTTCGTTGCTCTGCGGGCCGGCTACCTGAATTCGAAGGCCGAAGGCAGCGGATTGCGCGCCGGTGTAGGCTTGCGCATCAAAGGCGTTTCCTTTGATTACGCGTACGCTGGCCAGGGCGAACTGGGCATGAGCCATCGTTATGAATTGTCCTTGCGTTTCGGCGAACCGCGCCCTATCCTTACGGCGGAGGAACGCAAAATCTTAATGCAAGCCAAAGCCGCCATGCGCCAGGAACGCTATGAACAAGCGACACTCCTTTTTGACAGCTTGATTGAGTTAGAGCCGCGCTACAAGCCCGCGCGCCGCTATATGAAGGTAGCGCTTTCGAAACTCGAAGGCCAGCAGCAGCAGATGCTCGCCAAACAGGGCCGCATCTTCCAGCCGGAAGAAGTAGGCGGCGCGCGCAAACCCGCGCTTCCTGAGATGGATGATTTGGAGCAGTTGCTGAATTTGGGTCAGGTGAAGTCGGCGCAGGTTGGACAGCCGACTGAGGAGAAGAAGCAATGAAAACGCGATATTTCCTCTTCATAGCAGCGCTTTCCGTGGGTCTGGCGCATCGCGCCGAGGCCGCGTGTACGCTTGCTCTGCCTTGCCAAACCCCGGCGGCTGGTGCCATCACGGGTAACACGATCACGACCATCAGCGCCAACGTCCGCAACTCGGCGACGGCGACGCCCAATGACACCAACTCCCTCTATTATTTTGAAGCGACAACGGCCGGTGCGCCATCCACGGTACAAGACCCCGTAAGCGGTACGGTAGTTTTCGTAGCGGTGCAGTATCTGGGTGCAGGAAATGTCATCGATACTATTGCAGGCCAGATTAAACCCGTGGTCGGAGGGACCACCTACAATATCTTTGTAAGAGCCTGCCCAGCCGGCCAATCCGTCTCGCACGCCAATTGTTCAGCGTGGCTTAACTTAGGATCCAGAGCGACGACCGCCTATCCCTCAAACGCCGGTTTTCCCAATGTTATCTCTGCCAATACGCTGCCTCGCGGATTTACGGCGTTAACAGCCGGCGTGCAGGACGCCGTTGATGTGCTGGCCTGGCAAGTACAGATCAACAACAATGACGTGCAGCTCGCCGCCGGAAATTCCGGCTTTCTTAGTCAGCAGCCTTTTTCAGGACAATTTAATGGAGGCAACGGCACCTTCGCCATCGATCAGACAGATTACGCGGGTCTTTTGCCGAACGTACGCTACAACCTCACGGAACGCCTGCTGTATTTCTACAACCAATTCGGCCCAAGTTTTACCACCGGCAATTTTTTCACGCAGGCTGCTGATCCTGTCGCCGTTTCCGTCACCAATGTCACGCACTGCTCCGCTCAGCTGAACTACCAGAACGCGGCCGCAAACCCGGCCAACCCCGAAGACACGACCTACTCGCTTGCCATCGGCGGCCCGGTATCCGCCGGGGCGGCTACGCAGACACAGGTCATCGGCGGGACAGGTGTATTCAGTGACGCCAATTCCGTGTCCTTCATGAATCTGCAGGCAGGTACGAATTATTCTCCTACAGCCACGGCGATCAACCGCGGCGGCGCCGCGTGGAGAAACAGCAACCCCGATGCGTTCACTGCGTTTAACACGGTGGCATGGGGCGGAACTTTCAGCGTTCCAGCAGCAAGCATTGGGACGACGAGTGCTGATTTTGTCGCCTCAGCAGTGAATACGGCGGGCGTGCAAAGCTGGGTACTCATTTCAACGCCGTTCATCTCCGGTCTGCCGTCAGGCAATGCAGCCAATGTCAACGGGACTCACGCGATGACGGGCTTAGTTCCCAACACGCCATATACCGTGTCGATGAGAATTACCGAAGCCAGCGGTTGCTTCAGTCAGCTTCCGGTGGGCTCCATCGCTTTTACATCCGATGCCGCCATTCCGCAAACCTTTAACTTGACCGCCTCGGCCACCAACGCACGGCGGCTTGACGCCACGTGGACCACAAATGGCAACTCCGCGGCAACCACCTATCAAATTGAATACTGCACCGATCCCGGCTTTGCGCCGGCGAGTTGTCTCACGCAGACCACAGCGGCCAATGCGACATCGGCCGCCATCACCACGGGCGTTTTGCCCGAGACTACCTATTTCGCGCATGTTCGCGCTCTGGCCGCCAGCGGTGGAACGACAAGCGCCTATTCCAATTCCGGTTCTGCTACCACCATCAATGAAGCGCCCAGCATTGTGAGCGGACCTACCTTCACGCTCCACCTCACGTCGGGAACACTCCGTGTCACGGCGACGGATAATGCGTCGCCCAGCGCCTTGACGTTCGCCTGGACCGTCAATGCTTCGCCCACGGGTAATCCGACTTTAACGTCGGCCTCGGGTTCGACGACGATTAACGGCAATAACGCGACGAATGTGACGCAGCTCACATTCACGCAGAACGGCAACTACAGCGGTACGCTTACCGTCCGCGATCACAGCGGCGGCGCCGGCAACATGGCGACAGTCGTGAACTGGAATACGGGCGGCGTCTCGCAGGTGCCGACGTTCATCACTGTGACGCCTGCCAATGCGACGGTTGTTACAGGTGGTAATCAGGTCTTTAATGCGATCGTCTGCGATCAATTTGAAACGGCTGGAAACTGCAATGCGTCCTCGACACACATTATCAGCGGCCAATCCGTGAACTGGAGCGTCAACGGCGGAGGCACGCGCAGCCCGGCTTCCGGCGCCTCGACCACGTTTACCGCCTCAACGCCCGGCACAGGATTTATTTTGACAGCCTCCCTGCCAACAGCGTCCAACGGCACGGCAACCATCAATGTCGTAGCAGCGGGTCCGTTCTTTGTGAACCAGCCGACGCTCGTGCCGGTTGCTCCCAACTACTTTACTGGTACCTTGAGCGCATTGGGTAATGACAATGTCGGGGGTGAAGCGAGCCTTACCTATACCTGGAGCCTGGAATCGGGACCTGCGCCGGTGTCGGTCAGTCCCAACGGCACGAACGGTGCCAAGAATTCGGTTGCCACTTTCTCGCGCGCAGGCGCTTATGTGCTGCGCTGCACGATCAGCAACGTCAACGGCTCGGCATTTGCCTTGACTGCTTCCGCCAATGTTCTTCAGGTGCTCTCGGGTCTGACGGTATGCCCTGCCGGCGCGTCTGTGCCTTGCGCCACAAGCATCACACTGAAAACTTTAGAGAATCAGCAGTTTGTCGCTTATAGCATCGATCAATTTGGAGGCCAGATGGCGACGCCTTCTGTGAATTGGAGCTTATCGGGCCCGGGCACCATCAGCGCGTCCGGCGTGTTCCAGTCCAATTCGATCGGACAGCAGGTCACCGTCACTGCTACGCCTGTGAGCGGCGGCCAGTCCGGCGCCATTCTCGTGAACCTGGTCAGCTTTGATGTATCGAATGCCAAAGCTTTCCCTGTACCCTGGAAAGCCAGCCAAGGCATCGACCACATTCGATTTGATAATTTGGGTTCTAATGCCAGCATCCACATCTACACCACGAGCGGTCGCCTCGTATTCGAGACGCGGGTCAGTAATCCTAGCTACGACTGGAACGTCAAGAATATTTCTGGTGAAAGTATTGCGAGCGGAGTATACTTCTACGTGATCGAATCGCCAGAAGGCAAGAAGAATGGCAAGCTCATTATCATCAAGTAAACCTGTCGCCATCGTTATAGCCGGGGTCCTCTCCTTACCACTTTCCGCAGTTCGTGTATGGGCAGAGGCACCGCGGCCTTTCCCTGTTTTCGGAAGCGTTTCCGTTTCCAATGGCCATTGGAACGAAACTCCTGCACTGATGGAGAAGCTCACGGAGAGCGTTTCCGCGGAAGCCATCAAGTTCCAGCTGATTTCGTCCCAGGCTGAGCAGGCATTCTCTATCGGTCTTCTCGAAGACAGCCGCCGTGCCTTTCAAAAACTCCTCAAAGCAAAAAAACCTTCACCTTCCTTATATGTACAGCAGCTCTCTGGTCTTCGATCGGCTGAGATCATGCTGCTGCAGGGGAAAGCCGGCGACGCGATAAAAGCGATTGCTCCGTTTCTGGGAAAAAATGTGAACCCTTATGTTTCGCAAGAGGCGCTGTTCCTGCAGGCGCGGGGTTTCCTCGTCCAGAAAGATTGGCCGGCCTTACAAAATTCCATGGCTCAGCTCGTCCGCGTTAATCCGGCATACTCCGGCGATCTGGCGGTCAATCTGATGCGGGCCGTAGCCGCTCTCGAGCGCGAGCGTCCGGATGAAGCGCTGGTTTATGTGAAGCGCTATCCTGAAGAGCCATCCGCCCTCTACTACCAAGCCGTTGCCCACGTTCAGAAAAAAGAAATTTCCAACGCACTTCCTTTATATCAGCAGATTCTCCAGAAGAATCCAGATTCAGAATGGGTCGACCGTATGCGCATGGTCCTGGGCGAAGCGTTTTATACGGGCCACGATATACCGCTCGCACACGAATTTTTCAAGCCGGTCACGCGCCCTGCGGCCGATGTCGTGCTCAGGCCGCTCGCACTTCACCGCCAGGGCTGTCTCTATTTTGAAGAAAAGAAATTCAACGAGGCCGATGCGATCTTCACGGGTCTTTTGAAGGAATATCCCAAGCACCAGCTCAGGACACAGTGGACTTACATCTACGCGTCGATCCCAATCTTTAAGAAGGACTGGAAGAAAGCCATCCAGGAACAGAGGATGGCGCTCGAATTCTCCAGAGGACTTGCACCGCGTATGCATGGCGCGGATGAGCACCAGCTCCGTCTTTCCGCCGAATTCAGGATCCTTTGGGCGCATCTCCTGCTGAACAACTTTAACGGCGCCAATATCCTTGCCGATAAATTTATCGCCCGCTACCCCAAAGAGCCGATGACGGCCTATGCCTACCTCGCTAAAGGTCTGGCGACATACCGGATAGGGGACTATGACCGGGCTCTAGAAACGTATCAGGAATTGCTCAACAAATTTCCGGATAGTTCCGCGACCGGGAAAGCGGTCTACCTCATGACGCTCTGTCTGCATTCAGCGCGCGATCCATTCCGCATGGCTGGTATTTTGAACGAAGTACATGAACGCATGTCCAAGGCGTTGCAAAGCAACGCGCGCGTCGATGAATGGACGCAGAACACGCTGTATTGGGTGGCCGATGCCTATTACCAGCTCAACGACATGTCCAGCGCGGAAAAGATCTATAAGGAGTTCATTTTGAAGGCGCCCCAAAGCCCGCTCGTCCCTTACGCGCTGCAGAATCTCGCCGCCGCTCTTTCGTCGCAGGGTCCGACCAAAGATGGTGAAGCGATCATCGCTTTGAATCAAGCACAGATGCGGTCCCGCGACCTCGGCAATAAGGCTTTGGCGGAACAAGTCGAAGTCGAGCTGGCCAAGGTCTATTACAACCAGCGGGATTTCTCGAAAGCGGCTGGCGCTTGGAATCATCTCGTTCAGGTTTCGACACAGCCGACTGTTCGCGCCGAATCGCTCTACCGCGAAGCGGATGCACTGGCCCGTCAGGATTTCTATCAGGAAGCCCTCAAGCGCTGGAAAATGCTGGTGCAGACGTATCGCTCCGATCCTCTCGTTCCTGATGCGCTGATGCGTATCGGTAATACGCAGGCCGGTTTAGGTCAGTGGGCGGAAGCGGCCAGTACTTTTGGGACTCTCAAAAAGAGTTATGCAGGTTCTGAAGCCGGCAAAGAAGGCGCTTTCCAGCTCGTGCAATGCGCCTTTAACCAGGGCGATGTGAAGCTGGCGGTGACGGAACTTCTGGGGTTTGCCAAGCAGTATCCGGATGACGCCCGTATTGCCAAAGCGGCCGACAACCTGCTCAGTTCTTTCCACCAAAAGAAGATCGCGATCCCTGCCAGTCAGCAGGCGCAGCTCTTAAAGCTCGCTCCCGGCTCGGCCGGTGGAGCGGCGCTTCTCTGGGAACGCGGCGCCTCGCTCTTCAACGAAGGGAAATACGAACCCTCGCAGAAACTTTTTGAGAAGATCATGCTGTCGTATCCCAACGACGAATACGCGCCGCTCGCCTATTTTTATAACGCGGACTGTTTCTTCTGGCTGCAGAAATGGGACGAAGCGGCGAACGCCTATCAGAACTTCTACCTTTCCTTCCCTAAACACGAGCGCGTTCCGAACGCCATGTTCCAGAAAGCGGTATGTCTCTTCCGCAAAGGCTCTTTTGATGATGCCGTCGCCGATTTTAAAGCTTTCCTCAAGAAGTATCCGCAGCACCCCCTGGCGAAAGAAGCCTGGATGAACATCGCCCTGGCGCATAAAAAGGCGTTCCAGCTCGATCAAGCCGTGGTGGCTTACAAATACGTTATTGAAAACTACAGCAATGACCCAAAAATCAATGCGGTCTGGCTGCAGATGGGCGCGCTCCTGGAAGTCCAGGGCAAGCATGCTGAAGCTCAGCGTACTTACGCTAAAGTATCCAAAGGCGCTCCGGAGTATCCGGAATCTCTCTACCGCGCGGCGGCGCTTCTGGATCAGAAGAAGAGCGTGGCACAGTCCCGCCAGGTGTTGGAACAGCTTCGCGCCCTGCCGGATAAGAAGAGCGAATATCGTCTGGCGGCACTGATCAAGCTCAGTGAAATCTACGAGAGCGAAGGGGCCCCCGCTCCTAAGCTGAAAGCTCTCTATCAGGACATTGCAACGTCCAGTCCGGATCCGGAAGTAGCCAAACAGGCCAAACTCCGGCTGCAGGAACTCCAATGAATGCCATGACCTTTTATAGGCTTTTAATCAGCGTTTCCGTCTTGGGCGCAGGTTCGTTATGGGCCGCACCCCAGGCCGCTTCTCCAGGGTCCGGGAAAGGGGTTACGCCGGATGAAATGGAAGTCCAGATTCGTGGACAATTTAAGGGTCGTCTCATGATCAAGAAGATCGTGGCGCCCATCACGATGAATTTGGAAAAGCTGCAGGACTTTCCGGAAGATCCATCCCAGAAAATCCTTCTGGATCCCCTGCCCATTTCGCAGAGCTCCGAATTTAACGGCCGCGCCGAAGTGAAAGGCCACCTGCCGTTTGTGCCCTGGATCCCGGCGGTGGCTGAGCCTCCGTTCCTGCGCATGACGCCGCCCAAGCTCGATTCCAAAGCGCCGGCGCTGCAGACCTGGATGTTCGAAGTATTTAATCCGCAGGGCCAGACCATTTTCCGCCAGCGCGGCACGAACCAGCTTCCGGATGAGTTCATCTGGGAAGGCAAAGATTCAGAGAAAAAATTTGCCGTGGTCGACCGTCTCTACAGCGCGCAGCTCACCTTGATTGATGTCAATGACAAAGCGACCACCATTACGGGCAACAGCGTTATTCTGCCGGCGATGGTGTATGCATCCGATGAAACAGAAACCGTAGAATTTTCGTCCACGCGTATTTTTGAGAAGGAACGAGCCGATATCTCGGCGGAAGGCCGCGTCATGCTTGCCAAGTTCTGCGAACATGTGCGCGAGTTGGGGTTGAATCGCATGCATCTGCGCATTGCCGGCACCAACAAAGGGCTTTCTGCTCAGCGGGAAAAAGTGCTCCTCGAGTCGCTGAACAGGAATTTGAAGCTTGTGCCCGGCATGATCGAGCATGATCATGTGGGTGCCAATGAACGCGGTGAAATAGCCGTGTTCTGGCTGAAGAGGGGATCATGATGAAGAAATTCACCTTTATCGCGGTGGTCCTGATCGCTTCTGCTTCCCTGCTGCAGGCGGCAAGCCCCAGCAACCATTTTTCAAAAGGGGTGGAGCTCTACAGCGCGGGCCGATTCTCAGAAGCGGTCGAAAGCTTTGAACAGGCCATTAAGAAAAAAGACAACGCTAAGTCCGCCCAGAACTACATCGACCGCATACGCAAAGAAACCGTCGAGCGTATTCGCAATAAAGCGCTTACGGGCGTCAACAAATCCAGCTGGCAGAACAAGTTTTACTTCATGAGCCAGATCGATAAGCGCGTCCGCGTCGGTATTTCCGCACAGGAAGTCTTCGAACGGGAAAGCACCAATTTCCGTGCCGGCGCACTCGATGCGATGGCAGATCTGGCACGCATCATGGCGCGCGCCGAGCATGCCCATTTTGACGTCGAAATGATCAATGAAATGAACACCGAAAGTCAGACTCCTAACACGACCCTGGCCGCCCAGCAGATGACCGCGCTCTTCTCTTACCTGTCACTCGCCGCACGCAATCAAGCGCCTCGCTTCTAAGCACTCTTTCGAAAATTAGCTATAGTTTGGCCATGCGCAATTTCTACGCTTTGGCGGCCGTTTCTCTGGCATCGATCGCTTTCAAAGGCTGCGTCACAGCGCCACCACAGCCGCCTCCTCCGCCTCCGCTCGTCTCCCGTTTTCAAGCGCTTATACGCGTGTCCTCCGCCGAAATCCCAAAATTCCAGGACGACCTCCATCGATGGACACTCCGCGATGCCGCCTTGCAGAGCAAGGCATACTATGAGACGCTCCCCAGCAATCAGCTGTTTGTCCTGGGTCATGACAGCTATACCGTAAAAGAAATGGCGTCTTCCATGGCCTATCTCGCCAGGATCATTGAAGGCGATGTATCGGGCGGCACGTGGCAGTCCAAGCTGGCGGATGAATTTGCGATTTATCAATCGATCGGTACCGATGACCAGCGCACGGTCACGTTTACCTCCTATTTTGAGCCTACGATCCCGGCTCGCCCGACCCGGGATGAGGTGTACCAATATCCGTTCTATGCACGGCCGCGTGACCTGCTGGACGTGGATCTCGTGCAATTC
>JANLWZ010000319.1:0-3706 GCA_031364865.1 Elusimicrobiota bacterium | reverse complement strand
AAAAATGGTGGGGGTTTGATGTGCGTTATGAAGGCTCGACGCTCATCATCGAGATCCGGGAACCCTGGCTGCCGGACAACCTGCGCGGCATGTCCATCGCGGTCGATGCGGGCCACGGCGGTTCCGAAAAAGGCGCCGCGGGACCGCATGGCACATGGGAAAAAAATGCGAACCTCGAAATCGCCACACGGCTCGTGAACACGCTGGAAGAAGCGGGCGCCAGACCTTTCCTCATCAGGACATCGGACGCCGATCTTCCGCTGTATGAGCGCCCCCGCCTCGCCTGGAAAAATCGCGCGCGGCTTTTTATAAGTGTTCACGCCAACTCCTCCGGCTATAACGAAAACCCGATCTGGAATAACGGCTCCAGCGTTTATTTTTATCACCCGCAGAGCCAGGCGCTGGCGGAAGCCATCCATGCAGGCTATCGAAAACATGTCTCGATGCTGCCCGATCGCGGTCTTTTTTACGGCGACTTCGCCGTCTGCCGCATGACGCAGATGCCGGCCGTCCTCACGGAACAGGCGTACATGATCGTTCCCGAGCAGGAAGCCATGCTTTTTGATCCCGCTTTCCAGCAGCGCTTTGCGAACGCCATTGTGAACGGCATCAAGACCTTCCTTAAAAAGTGAAAGTCCTTTTCCTGCTCTCCTGCCTCGAGCCCGCGGGATCGGAAACGTACTGCGCTTCTCTCGAGAAAGCGTGGAAAGGCAAACACCAGGTCTTCTGGATTTCCGACGTTCTCCATCTCGGCCAGAACTTCACGCCCATGCCCATTCATATGAAAGCGTTCCCCGTCGGCGTGATCAACACCTGGCGGGTCGTGCAGTTCATCCGTAAAAACCGTATCGAGATCGTCCATTCCCATTCACGCCGCGCCCACTGGGTCGCCGCGCAAGCCGCCAGGATTACGGGTATTCCGCATGTCACGACCATTCATCAGCCGCCGCCGGTCCATTTTTTTTCCAAACTCTTTCCGTGCCTGGGCGATGAGACGATCGCGATCGATGAGGCGGTAGCTCACCACCTGAGGGAACAATTTCGCCACTCGGCTCACTACATTCATCTCATCCGCAATGGCATCGACTTCAGCAGAACCATCGTCTCGCAGCGCCAGACGCCCAAGATGAAACAGATCTTGCTCATCGGGCGCTTAAGCGGTGGGCGCTGGAAGGTTTTTGAGTTTTTCCTCGATGCTCTGGAGAAATTTGCCATGTTCCTACCGCCGGCTCATTACAAAATCATCGGGAAGGTTCCTTTCGAGCGGCGAAACTATATGGCCAAGCGGCTGCTTGCCACCGGCGGAAAGATTGCGCCTTCCACGATTGAGAGCACGGGCTACATTCAGGATCTTGACTCGCTGATGCGCAACTCCGACGGCGCGATTGCGGCAGGGCGTTCGGCGCTGGAATGCCTGGCACACGGACGTCCGGTCGTTCTGATGGGCGAGGGTGGCGTCGTGGGCCTCTGCAAGCCAGAGGTCTGGCCGGCGGCGCTGCATACGAATCTCGGCGACCATATGGATCCCATCGACTTCGATGCAGCGAAACTCGAGCGGGGATTGCGGGAGATCCTCACCCTGCGGATGGAACAGCAGGAACTGGGACGAGCTTCACGTGACTTTGTCGAAAAATACTACGATCTCAAAGCTGTCGCTGCTCAAGTCGACGCCGTTTACGCCAGAGCCAGGCGCTAATGTATTTACCGATACTTACTTACCACCGCATCCTGCCTCAAACGTCGACCCAGGAGATTGACCCCAAACGCATTTCCGTCAGCGCCGAGCAATTCAGGCGGCACCTGCAGTGGCTGCACTGGTTCGGTTATTCCACGGTGCGCCTCGAAGACTATGCCCAAGAGCTTAAGCGCCGAGGCCGGCGCTGCGGCGTCAAATGCATCGCGATCACCTTTGATGACGGTTATAAAGAAGTGCTTACCCTCGCCCTGCCGATCCTTCTGGAATTTGGATTTACAGCCACCGTCTTCGCCGTCCCGGCCGAGGCACACAACCATTGGGATGACGGGCAAGCGCCACTGATGACCACGGCAGATTTGCTGGCATGGCGCCGCGCCGGCATGGGTGTGGGCGCGCATTCCTGCCACCATGTCCATCTCACGAAAGTGGCCGAAGACGTGGCGCGCAAAGAAATTGCGGACTCCAAGAAAATGCTGGAAGAAGCGCTGGGGGAAAAGGTTCCGCTCTTTGCCTACCCTTACGGCGAAACGGACGATCGCGTGGACT
Source organism: Elusimicrobiota bacterium (assembly GCA_031364865.1). Classification (GTDB taxonomy): domain Bacteria; phylum Elusimicrobiota; class Elusimicrobia; order 2-01-FULL-59-12; family 2-01-FULL-59-12; genus JANLWZ01. The sequence continues at coordinate 1,464 of JANLWZ010000319.1, read as the reverse complement.
TGCTGGCCAGAGAGGCGGGCTTCGTCGCTGCCTTTGCCACGGATAACGCACCGCGCGACCATGCGGACAATCTCTTTCGCCTCCGGCGAACGGTCGTCTTCCCGCGCAACAACGCCTGGGAAATCCTCTGGAAGGCGCAGAAGTGGTACCCGCGCTACCAGGATCTTAAACGCCGACCCGGCGAGTCGGCGAAACGGGGATAGGGGGAATCGATTTGAGTCTTTTCGCCGGTTCGCCGGTTCGCAGGAACATCGTATTGCTTTGGCTGCCCGTCCTCCTTTGGGCTTCGATCATCTTCTATTTTTCCAGCGTTCCTGACCTCCGCATCACCCAAGAGTGGTACGACATCATTCTGCGAAAGATCGCGCATGCCTTTGTCTTCGGGGTGCTTGCCGGCCTGCTCTCACGGGCGCTCGCGGGTTCTACCGCCTGGTCGAACTATAAAGTTCATGTCGCTGCCCTGACGCTGACGTTCCTTTACGCTTGTTCGGATGAATACCACCAGACCTTCGTACGCGGCCGCGCAGGCTCGAGCATGGACGTGCTGATCGATACGGCGGGAGCCTGGCTCGCGCTGCGCTTCCGGCGTGGATGGACGGCGCGATGATCTTTGTCCTCTTACCCGCGCTGAACGAAGCAGAAGCTTTATCCAGACTCATTCCCGATATCGGCCGCACGCTGCAAAAAGCAAAACTTTCTTATCAGATCGTACTGGTCGACGATGGATCGAGCGACAAAACACCGGAGCTTGTTGCCGAGTGGAAGAAATCCTGGCCGTTGGAACATCTGCGGCACACGCACAACCGCGGGTACGGCGCCGCACTGAAGACCGGCTATCTCTGGATCGCTCAGAATGCGATGCCTGAGGACATCGTGGTGTCGCTGGATTCCGACAACACGCACAGTCCGGACTACATTCCCCAGCTGGTGAAGAAAATCGAAGAAGGGTTCGATGTCGTGACGGCCTCCTACTGGATGAAAGGTGGCCGCATGACAGGGGTGCCGTTCCAGCGGCAAGTGATGAGCTTTGTCGTGAACACTCTCCTGCGGGTACTCAAGCCCATGGGCGGCGTCCGCTGCTATACCAATGGTTTCCGCGCGTACCGCGTGTCGGCGCTCCGCAAAGTGCGCGACCACTATGGCGATCATCTGATCGAGCACACGGGCTTTCCCGGCGGCGCGGAACTATTTATCAAGGCCGGACGCCTGGGCGCCAAGGCCGGCGAGATCCCTTTTGTGCTCCACTATGAAAACCGTGGTGCCGGGAGCAAGATCCGGCTCGTCTCAACCATTCTTGGATACCTCAAGCTTCTTCGCCTATAATAAGGGTGTATGACAGTCACCCTCCTTCTGGCGGCGCTTTCTCTCCTTCTTGCCGCAGCGCTCGCCTGGCTCGCCTGGCTTCTCCTTCAACCCAGGACACCGCCACCCTCTGATCCGGCGTTCGGGCTTCTGCAGCAGCAG
>JANLWZ010000268.1:0-13411 GCA_031364865.1 Elusimicrobiota bacterium | reverse complement strand
TCCGACTCTAGCCGTCTCCGCTGGTCGCCGTCTCCGCCGTCTGTCGTATAATCGCCATATGAAAGCGATCATCATGGCCGGCGGCTTCGGCACCCGACTCCGACCGCTTACCGTCAACATTCCGAAGCCCATGGTCCCCATGGCGAACAAGCCCATGATGGAGCACATCGTGAAACTGCTGAAAGCCAACGGCTTCACGGAACTGCTCGTGATGCTCTACTACCAGCCGGAAATCATCGTTCGCCACTTCGGGGATGGCGCGGCGTTTGGCGTCAAAATGGAATACATGCGCCCGCAGTCCGATCTGGGCACCGCCGGCTGCGTCAAGTTTGCCGAGAAGCATCTGGATGATACCTTCATGGTGATCTCCGGTGATCTACTCACCGATTTCGATTTACAGGCCGCGCTTACCGCGCATCGCAAGAAAAAAGCCGCCGCCACGCTCGTGCTCACCCGTTCGCCGAACCCGCTCGCTTACGGCGTCGTCATCGTGAATGAGGAAGGCCGCATTCAACGCTTCCTGGAAAAACCATCCTGGGGAGAGGTGTTCTCCGACACCATCAACACCGGGATCTACCTTCTTGAGCCATCGGTGCTGAAAAAAATTCCTCCGGAGCGAAGCTACGATTTTTCAAAAAATCTTTTCCCTGCACTGTTGGAAGCCAAAGCCCCGCTTTACGGCCATATCACCGAAGGCTATTGGAAGGATGTCGGCGATCTGCTGGAATACCGTCTCGCGCACTCCGACATTCTGGATCATCTGGTCAACATTCCACTGCCGGGCACAAAAACAAAAACCGGAGAGCGCTCCGTTTCGTATACGGGGACGCACTGCAGCGTCAGTCCGAAAGCTCATTTGGAAGGCGTCAACGTCCTCGGCGATCGCTGCGAAATTGGTGAGCGCGTGAAGCTGACGAACTGCATCCTCGGCGCGGGTGTCAAAATTCAAGACGGCGCCGATCTGACGAGCTGCGTGCTTTGGGACGATGTCGTGATCGGGCCCGACTCTACGCTCAAGGAAGCGGTTGTTGGCTCGCGAACCAAATTTTCAGATAAAACCCACGCGGGCGAAGGCGCGATCATCGGCGATGACTGCGAGATCGGCCATGCGGCCTCTGTCCATTCCAATGTCAAAGTCTGGCCCAACAAACGCATCGAAGATGGCGCGGTGCTCTCCACAAGTCTCATCTGGGGCGACGTCTGGTCACGGCGCCTCTTCGGCGCCTACGGCATCACCGGTCTCTGCAACCGGGAGATCACGCCGGAGCTGGCGACGCGCATTGGCGCGGCGTACGGGGCTTACCTCGGGCAAGGCGCTTATGTCATCACGTCTCGCGACGCTCACATGGCCAGCCGGATGATCAAGCGCGCGATCATCTCAGGGCTTTTGTCCACGGGCGTAAAAGTGGGCGACTTGCGCACGGCGCCCATTCCCGTGGTGCGCTACGAAATGGGGCAGGAAGGTGAAGTCGGCGGCATACACGTACGCCAGTCGCCCTTCGATCCCAATCTGGTCGACATCAAATTGCTCGATAAATCCGGTGTCGATCTTTCCAGCAACCAGGAACGTTCGATCGAACAGCTTTTCTTAAGGGAAGATTTCCAGCGGGCGACACCGGATCGTGTCGGCGAGATTATTACGCCGCCGCAGGCACTGGAATATTATCGCGCAGGCTTTTTGAAAGCCGTCGATCAGGAACTTTTCCAGAAGTCCAAACTGAAGATTGTTATCGATTACGCGTTTTCTTCGGCGTCCATGATACTGCCGGATATTCTTGGACGGCTTGGCATTGAAGTCGTCAGCCTGAACGCTTACTTGAGCTCACAGCGCGTCACAAAAACCGCCGACGAATTTCAGGATTCGATCGACCGGCTCGCGGCCATCGTACTGCAGCTCAAAGCGGATGCGGGCTTCTTGATCGACACGGGAGCCGAAAAAGTTTTCATGGTGAACGAAAAAGGCAAACGCGTCGCCAATGAGCTTGCGCTCTGCATGGTCGCGCGGCTTGTAACACTCGCCAAAAAAGGCGCGCACCTTGGCGTGCCCGTGAATATGTCCAGCGTGATGGAACGCCTCGCCGACTCCAGCAAGGCGACCGTGAAGCGCCTGCGCACCGCGCCGCGCTACATCATGGACGCGAGCCGCGAAAAAGGAATGGATTTTGTCGGCGACGGGATCGGCGGTTTTATTTTCCCGGAGTTCCAGCCCTGCTTTGACGCGATGTTCGCGATTGTTAAAATATCCGAGCTCTTAGCGCGCCACAAGGTTGCCCTCAGCGCCGTCGAAGCGGAAATCCCGGCCTTTGAAACGCTTCATCAAAAGGTCCCCTGTCCCTGGGACAGGAAGGGCCTTGTCATGCGGCGTGCGATTGAGGCAGTCGAAAAACATCAGAATGAGCTTGTGGACGGCGTGAAGATCTTTATGAATGGCAGCTGGGTACTCCTCCTGCCGGATCCCGATGAAGCGACGTTTCATGTCTGGGCAGAATCCTCCGACGGTTCGCAGGCGCGCGCTCTCCTGAAGGAATACGCGCAAAAAGTGAAGCAGTGGCAGAACTAAAGAAGTCGATCCTGGTGGTCGACGACGAAACGGTCAGCCGAACCTTCCTGAAGCACATCTTGAGCGAAGCCGGGTACGACGTCACGGAAGCCTCCGATGGCATTCAGGCCTTTGAGATGATTCAGAGGAAGGTCCCGGATCTTTTGATCACGGATCGTGCCATGCCGGGTCTCGGCGGATTGGAACTTTTGAAAAAACTGGCGAATAAGGACTTCGAGATCAAGTCGATCGTGGTGAGCGCTTATGGCGAAGAATCGTTCTGGAGCAAAGCGATCGCGCTTGGCGCTCAAGACTATTTGATGAAGCCGTTTCATGCGGAGGACGTGCTGAAAGTCGTGAGAAAAGTGTTTGGGGGAAAAACGAAGTGACCATCAAGTTCGGCACCTCGGGCTGGCGCGCGATCATCGCGGAAGAGTTCACGTTCGAGAACGTGCGGCGCGTGGTGCATGCCATCAGCCAACATCTGGTCGAGACGGCGACCCGGCGACCCGGCGATCCGGCGACACAGCAGGAATTCTCGCCGACCCTCCGACCCGCCGACCCGCCGACGCGACCCGTGATCGTCGGCTACGACACGCGCTTTCTGTCGCCCGAGCTCGCGCAGATGACCGCGGAGATCGTTTCCTCTTATGGCCTGCCTGTGCTGTTGTCCGACGCTCCCTGTCCAACGCCCGTTGTTTCCTTTCAAGTCATACACCAAAAGGCATTGGGCGGCATTAACTTCACGGCAAGTCACAACCCGGCCGAATACAACGGCATCAAATTTAATATGGCCAACGGCGCGCCGGCCTCGCCGGACGTCACGAAAGAAATCGAACGGCTCGCCAATTCATTCGATCCGGCGACCCGGCGGAACGGAGATCCGGCGCCGACTCGCCGATCCTCCGACCCGCTGATCCGGAAGTTTGATGCGCATCCCGCTTATCTCGCTCGCCTGAAGAAAGTCGTCAATGTGTCCTTGCTGAAGAAGGCGAAGCTTAAAGTCGCTGCCGACGTTCTCTACGGCACCGGGATGGGATATCTCGACACCTTTTTGCAGCAGGCGGGCTGCCGCACGACGGTCCTGCATCACTGGCGCGATGTAAATTTTGGCGGCCATGCTCCTGAACCGGCGGAAGAACAGCTCGCGGAGATGGTCAGAGTCATGAAGAAGGAAAAGCTGGTCGTCGGTTTCGGAACCGATGGCGATGCCGACCGTTTCGGGATCGTCGATCAGGATGGCACGATGCTTTCCCCTAACGAAATTCTGCCGATCGTTCTTCAACATCTTGTGAAAACACGAAAATGGAAAGGCGTCGTTGTCCGCAGCGTGATGACCTCGCATTTCATTGACGCTGTGGCGAAGCACTTCAAGCTCGAACTCAAAGAGACGCCGGTAGGTTTTAAATATATTGCCGAAGCGATGATGGCGGGGGGATTTGTCATGGGCGGCGAAGAGTCCGGCGGCATGACGATTCAGGGGCACGTGCCGGAGAAAGATGGGATCCTTGCTTGTCTGCTCATGGCCGAAGTGCGCGCGCTGGAGAAAAAGCCGTTCAAGGTGATCCTGAATGATTTACGCAAGAAAGTCGGCCCGTACTATTCGAACCGCATCAATCTGCATCTGCCGCAGGAGGCGATGCTCAAAGTGCGGAAGAAATTCGAAACATTCACGCCGAACGACATCAGCGGACATGCCGTGAAAAAGATTGTCCGCATGGACGGCTTTAAATTTGTATTTCAGGACGACAGCTGGATGGGTGTGCGGCTCTCCGGGACAGAGCCCGTGGTTCGCCTGTATCTCGAATCGGACACCCTGAAAAAGCTCAAGGCCCTCGAAAAAATCGGATCTCAACTCATTCAAAGTTAAAGGAGAAGCGTCATGGCAAAAATCACCAAAGTTGTTGGACGTGAAATTCTGGATTCCCGTGGAAATCCCACGGTCGAAGCCGATGTCCATTTAAGCGACGGCGAAATGGGTCGCGCGGCCGTTCCTTCGGGGGCTTCCACAGGCTCAAAAGAAGCTCTGGAACTTCGTGACGGCGATCCCAAGCGCTACCTCGGCAAAGGCGTTCAGAAAGCGGTCGCTAATATTAATGGTCCGATCGCCAAGGCTCTCAAAGGGAAGACCTGCGATACGCCGGAGCTCGACCGCATCATGAAAGAGCTCGACGGCACGCCGAACAAAGGCAATCTTGGCGCCAATGCGATCCTCGGCGTATCGCTCGCGAGCGCCTGGGCGGGTTCTTACAGCACCGATACGCCTCTCTATCAATATGTTCGCGACATGTATGGCATCAAGTCCAAGAACTACGTCATGCCTGTGCCCATGATGAACATCATCAATGGCGGCGCGCATGCCGACAACAATGTGGATCTTCAGGAATTCATGGTCATGCCCGTAGGCGCGCCTTCCTTTAAAGAAGGCATCCGCATGGGCGCCGAAGTGTTTCATTCCCTTAAAAAAGTTCTGCATAGCAAAGGCTTGAACACCGCGGTGGGCGACGAAGGCGGTTTCGCGCCGAACTTGAAATCCAATGAAGAGGCGCTCACCTCGATTGCGGACGCCGTGACCAGGGCCGGCTTCCGATTCGGCCAGGATGTCGTCATTGCACTCGATCCGGCTGCTTCAGAGTTTTATGAAAACGGAAACTACGTTCTCGAAGGCGAACCTTCGAATCAGCGCAAGAGTTCTGCGCAGATGGTCGCTTTCTGGAAGGACTGGGCAGCGCGTTTTCCCATCGTGTCGATCGAAGACGGCCTGTCCGAGTTTGACTGGAACGGTTGGAAGACGCTCACGCAGGAATTGGGTGACCGCGTCCAGCTTGTGGGCGATGATCTATTCGTGACCAACGTCGAAATACTGCGCAAAGGCATCCAGGAGAAAGTGGGCAACTCTATCCTTATTAAGGTAAACCAGATCGGGAGTCTCTCCGATACCGTGGAAACGGTGCTGACGGGCCAGAAGGCCGGATACACCTGCGTGATGTCGCACCGCTCCGGCGAAACCGAAGACACGACGATCGCCGATCTTGCCGTCGCGCTGAACACCGGCCAGATCAAGACCGGATCGGCCAGCCGCTCGGACCGTATCTGCAAGTACAACCAATTGCTCCGCATTGAAGAAGAATTAGGTAAAAAGGCGAGCTATCCGGGTTCTAAACTCTTTAAGGTAGGGGCTTTGAATTAACAGGAAAAGGCTCATTTTCTGGGGGTGGATCGCCGCCGGTGCGCTCTTCCTCTTCGCCAATGGGGGATTTCAAGATCTCCTTGTCAGGACGCGCGAAAAGCATAAGCTGGAGAAGTCGCTGACTCGCCTGAGAACCGAACATGCGACCCTGGACGCAGAATGGACGCGGATCCAGAAAGAGCCAGCTTATACTGAATACCTCATCCGCAAGCAGCTCGGCTACGCGAAAAAGGGAGAAGTCGAGTACCGGATTTTGGTATCATCTCACTCGTAAAACTAAGGAAATTACTCCTTTGCTCGGCACTCCGGGGCCTCCCGCGAAACCAGCCGGGCACAATCCAGAAAGGAGACACACAACGTGTCAGCCACTACGTACGAAACAGTCTTTATTGCAGAGCCAGAAATTTCTAATGATCAAGTCGATCAGCTGATCAACAAGATCAAGCAGATCATCACCTCTAACCAGGGAACCGTCACCGCTGAAGATCGCTGGGGCAAGCGCCGCATGGCTTATCCTATCAATGGTCATCGTGAAGGTTTCTACTCCGTTCTCGGTTTTACCGCTGAGTCCGGTGCCGTTCTTGCCATCGAACATCTTTATAACGTCAATGACGTGGTCATTCGTCACATGACGACGCGCATCATTAAAAAGAACAAAACGTTCCCGCCACGGCGTGAACGCCCTGCAGGAAGCTCTGACCGATCCCATCACGGCTCGCGCCCCGGTGGTTATGGTCGTCCTCGCCCTGAGAGCGCCCCCGTTGCTAAAGCGCCAGAAGCGGCTCCAGCCGCTGCTCCGACCGCGACCCCGGCACCTGCCGGTGAACCTACTCCAGGAGGAACTCCCGCATGACGCCTTCTACTCCCGTACAGCTTCGACTTGTCCAAATGAATGATGTCCGGCTCGTTGGCCGGCTCACTCGCGATCCCGAAGTTCGCTATACCGCCAAGGGCCAGGCTGTGGCACGGCTCGATATGGCGGTCAATCGCCGCTTCAAGGACGGCACGGGCGAATGGCGCGATGACACCACCTTTGTTCCCGTGACGGTGTGGCGCGACGCCGCCGAACGCTGCAAGGAGCGCCTCAAAAAAGGCAGCCCTCTGTATGTGGAAGGCCGACTGCGCAGCACGACCTGGGAAACCAAAGACGGTCAGAAGCGCTCCGGCATAGAAGTCGAAGCGTACCGCCTTCAATTCCTGGCCAAAATGACGGGCGATGAATCGTCCACTTCGCACGAGTCGGAAGAGTCGCCCGAACCCAGTGCCGAGCCCGCAGCGATCGGCGCCGCAAGCGCCACTTCGTCCAGCAACGCTGGCGAAGATATTCCGTTTTAACTTAGAAAGGACCTCACCCTATGTCACCCATGTCAGCACCATCCAGATACCGTAGCGGCGGAAAACCCGGCGGAAAGCCCGGCGGAAGACCGGGCGGTAGGCCCGGCGAAGACGGCGGACGTCCCCGACGTTGGGGTCCCCCTCGTCGCAAATCCTGTCGTTTCTGTGTCGACCGCGTCATCGATATCGATTACAAGAATATGACACTCTTGCGAAACTTCATTACGGAACGCGGCAAGATGATTTCGGGCCGCTCAACGGGCAACTGCGCCAAGCATCATCGGATGCTGACCCGCGCTGTTAAGCGCGCGCGCAACATCGCGCTCCTGCCGTACCTGGTCGTATAGGAGGACGTATGCCAAGTTCAATGAAAGTCGTTTTTCGAACGGACGTGCGCGGTATCGCGAAAGCCGGAGATGTGAAAAAAGTAGCGTCAGGTTACGCGCGAAATTTCCTTTTACCGCGGAATCTCGCTTTCCTCGCCACTGACGGAACCCTGAAACAGTGGGACACCGAACGCCAGGGAACGCTCGCCAAAGTGGCCAAACTTCGCACGGACGCGGAGTCGGTGGCGAGCCGCATCGATGCTCTGGCACTCTCCATCAACGCGAAGTCCAGCGACGAAGGTCGCTTGTTTGGCTCGATCACGAAAATGGAGATCAAGAATGCCTTGGCGAAAGAAGGCGTGACGGTGGACCGCCGCAGCATTGAACTCCGTGAACCTATCAAGCAGACCGGTCTCGTCACGGTTCCTGTGCAGCTCGGCAATGGTGTCACAGCCCAGCTCAAAATCACAGTCGTCGGAGAGAATGGTTGATCTAATCGATAAAACCCCGCCTCAAGCCTTAGAGGCGGAAATGGCTGTTCTGGGCGCGATGCTCATCGAGCGCGAAGCCCAGGCGAAGGTCCTCGATTTACTCGACGAACATTCGTTTTACAAACCGGCACACCAGCACGTCTTCCGCACGATCGCGAACTTGTTTTCTCAAGGGGCTGCGATCGATGTCGTCACCGTCGGCGAACACCTCAAAAATCAAAAGCTTCTCACCGAAATCGGCGGGTCTTCCTACCTGACGGATCTCTCGAACGTTTTGCCCACCGCGGCGAACGTCGAGCATTACGCGCGCATCGTCAAAGATAAATCCGTCCTGCGCCGCCTGATTCAAGTCTCGACCAAAATAGTCACCTCCGCCTTTAACCAGCAGGGGGATGTGGCGTCGATCCTGGATGAAGCGGAGCACGATATCTTCGGCATCGCTCAATCGCAGGCCGAAAAAGGCTTTGTATCCGTTGCTGAGCTCGTCCATGATGTGATCGAGACCGTCGAAAAACTTTACCAGCGCAAAGCGCACGTCACCGGCATCGCCACCGGCTTCACGGAGATCGACACGATGACGGCGGGCTTCCAGCCTTCGAACCTCATCATCATCGCAGGCCGGCCTTCGATGGGGAAAACCAGCTTTGCTCTCAACATCGCCGAACACGTGGCGATCAACGACAAGAAGCCTGTGGCGGTGTTCTCGCTCGAAATGTCGCGCGAAGAACTGATGCTGCGCATGCTCTGTTCTCAGGCGCGCGTGGACAGCCACAAGGTGCGACGCGGCTATCTGGAAAAGAAATACTGGAACACGCTCACCGCCGCCGCGAGCCAGATCGCGCAGGCGCCGATTTATATCGACGATAGTTCTGGTTTATCCGTTTTGGAAATGCGCGCGCGCGCCAGGCGTCTGGCCGCCGAGCTTTCTGCCAAAGGCACGCCGCTGGCCATGATCGTGGTGGATTATCTTCAACTGATGCGCGGCATGGGAAAGATCGAAAGCCGCCAGCAGGAAATCTCTGAGATCTCCCGCAGTTTGAAGGCCCTTGCCCGCGATCTGCGCGTGCCGATTGTGGCGCTCTCCCAGCTTTCGCGGCGTCCGGAAGAAAAAGGACGCGAAGGCCGGCCACAGCTCTCCGACCTGCGTGAATCCGGCGCCATCGAACAGGACGCCGATCTGGTCGCGTTCATTTTCCGAGAAGAAATTTACAAGCCGCAGGAACTCGACAATCAGGGCAAAGCGAAGATCATCATTGCCAAGCAGCGCAACGGCCCCACCGGGGAAGTGGAGCTGGCGTTCCTGAGAGAGTTCACCAAATTTGAAAATCTAGCACCCTCGGGGATTCCGGAGCCGGTGGCGTGACCGCCGCGGCCACTGTGACCTCCCCTCATCAAACGACTCCTTCTTTTTACCGGCCCTGTTGGATTGAGATCCACGAAAAAGCGCTGCGCCATAACTGGAAGTCTCTTCGCCATCTAGCGTCCAAAGATGTTCGCTTCCTGACCGTCGTCAAAGCCAATGGCTATGGCCTGGGGATCCTTCCCGTCTCCAGCATTGCCGTGGAAGAAGGCTCCGATTACCTCGGTGTCTCCAGCGTTGAGGAAGGCCTCCAGCTCCGCAAAGCCGGATTTAAAATCCCGATCCTCATCCTGGGCAGTCTCTTTCCCTTCCATAGCTTTTCTCTATTGTTCGATTACAAGCTGACGCCCACGGTCGCCAGCCTTGCCGCCGCGCACGCCCTGGATGAAATCGCAGACAAAAAGGGGAAAAAACTTCCCATTCATCTCAAGGTCGATTCCGGCTTCGGCCGCATCGGCGTATCGGTAAAGAACGCGCTTCCCTTTATTCAGAAAGTGGCCAGGATGAACGGCCTCGAACTCGAAGGGCTCTACACACACTTTGCCAGCTCGGATGTCGATCCCCTTTACACGCACGAGCAGACATCAGCTTTTATCGCGTTGGTTCAAGCCGCTAACAAAGAAGGCATTCGCCCCCGCTGGATCCACATGGCGAACTCCGCGGCTCTCGTGCGCTATCCCGAAACGCATGGCAACCTTGTGCGGCCGGGCATCGCCTTCTACGGAGTCAATCCTTATGCCGAAGCGGGCTCAAAAATTAAGCTGGAACCCGTGCTCACCTGGAAATCACGGATCATTTTTTTGAAAACCGTCCCCAAAGGAACCAGCGTCAGCTATGCCAGGACCTGGACCGCCAGGCGCGAGTCGCGCATCGCCACGCTCGCTGCCGGATATGCTGACGGGTTGCCGCGACTTTTGACGAATATAGGGGAAGTGCTTCTGAAAGGGAAACGCGCTGCGATCATCGGACGGGTCACGATGGACATGACCATGGTGGATGTGACGGATATTGAGCATGCCCGCGTAGGGGATGAGGTAGTGCTGCTTGGCAAACAAGGTTCGGATGTCATCACGCCTTTGGAGATGGCCGCCTGGGCGCAGACGAACGCGTATGAAATCCTCTGCGGCATCGCGCCTCGCGTGCCGAGGATCCTGAAGCCATGAGCGATCAGATCCTCGTTTCACCGTTTGAGCAAAAACTTCTCCGCTTCCTCGGCGGGACGCTCCTTTCCATTACCGAAGCGCTGGGGAAAATGGTCATTCTCACCCGTCAGATCATTTACTGGGCAAAATCCGCGGAGCGCGGCGCCGTATTCGAGCAGGTGGTGGCGGTGGGCGTAGAGTCGATCCCCGTGACGATGCTCACGAGTCTCTTTACCGGCATGGTCCTTGCGCTTCAAACCGGTTTTTCTTTCCGCAAAGTATTCAATGAACCGCTCTATGTGGGCACGGTCGTGGGCCTATCGCTCACCAAAGAACTCGGTCCTGTGCTGACGGCCGTGGTTGTTGCCGGCCGCGTCGGCGCGGCCATTGCCGCGGAACTCGGCACGATGAAAGTGACCGAGCAAATTGACGCTCTGTACACGCTCGGCACCAATCCCGTGAAGTATCTCGCTGTGCCGCGCTTTATTGCCTGCATTTTCAGCATCCCGCTGCTCACGATCCTCGCCATTTTTATCGGGATCATCGGCGGCGAGATCATCGCGGTTTATCGCCTCGGTGTCCCGATGACGGTCTACGTCAATGAAATACGGCAGATCGAATGGAAAGAATGCGTCCACGGGGTCACGAAATCGGTCTTCTTTGCCGCGATCATCGTGATCGTGTCCGTCTATAAAGGTTTCACCTGCGAAGGCGGCGCCGAAGGCGTGGGCAAGGCGACCACGAGCGCGGTGGTGATCTCGATGGTCCTCGTGATGGTGTTGGATTACTTTTTGTCAGCCATACTCGTGTCCTTTGGAATCGGATGATCCAGTTCGAAGACATTCATAAGTCGTTCGGGCGAAACCGCGTCCTGCGGGGATGCTCGCTCGATGTTCGCGATGGCGAGACCCTCACGATCATCGGCGGTTCCGGCACGGGTAAAAGCGTGACGCTCAAACTCATGCTGGGGTTGCTCAAGCCGGACCAGGGCCGAATCGTCGTGGAAGGCCAGGACATTACGCAGATGGACGAAGAAGAGCTCGCTGCCGTCCAGCGCCAATTTTCCTACGTCTTTCAGGGCGGCGCGCTCTTCGATTCGATGACGGTGGGAGAGAATGTGGCCTTCGGTCTGCGGCAATTGGGGGAGAAGGACGATCAGCTCGTGAAAAAGACGGTGCAGGAGAAGCTGGCCGTGGTGGGTTTGCAAGGTATAGAACAGCTAAAACCATCGGAATTATCAGGCGGAATGCGAAAACGCGTCGCCATCGCCCGCTCCATCGCCATGAGTCCCAAATATTTATTCTATGATGAGCCGACGACGGGACTAGACCCCATCATGTCGGACGTGATCAACGAACTTATTGTCGATTTACACAATAAACTGGGCCAGACGGGCGTTGTGATTACCCATGACATGCGATCCGCTTATAAGATTTCCAGCCGTATCGCGATGCTCTATGAGGGGAAAATCATCCAGGTCGATACGCCGGAACAGATCAAAAATTCAACCAACCCGGTCGTGCAGCAATTCGTGACCGGTTCCGCCCAAGGCCCCATCCAGATGAAAGTCAGAGCGTATGAGTAACGGGGATTCACCCAACGAGCAGAGGCTTTCACCGGAAAGCAAAGTCGGCCTATTCGTTTTAGCCGGACTTGCGGTCCTCATGATCAGCATCCTCATGCTGGGCGATGTCCATTTCCGTCCTCAGAACTATTACCGCGCGACGTTCAACAACATTGAAGGCGTTACCGATAAGACGCCGGTTAAAATATTCGGCGTCGAAGTCGGCTCTGTGAAGGAAGTCGAACTCGAAGACGGCCGCGCGCGTATCACGATCGCCATTCAGAAGGGCATCCCCGTGTATAAAAGCGCGACGGTCCGTATCCGCAGCACCGGCATCATCGGTTCCAAATTTATCGCGCTCGATCCCGGTAAGCCGGATCCCGCAACGCCTTCGGAAGACCAGGTTCTGGAAAATGGGGACATGCTGCGTGGTATGGACACGCTGTCCATTGATGAACTGATGGAGCGCGTCGCGAAATCGCTGGACGACATCACCGGCGGCGGCAAGCTGGGAGAGAATCTTAACGCGACCATGGCCAACCTCCGGCACATCACCGATTCCTTGAACGCGGCGCTCGGCCAGCAGCGGCAGTCGCTCGTGAACATCGTGAAAAATGTCGAAGACTTCTCGGTGCACGCGAAATCGGTCGCCGATCATCTGGATGACATTCTGAGAACGAGCAAAGAAGAAGTGAAGCAGGCGATCCATAACCTGAAGGAGACGCTCGAAAAGTCCAACAGCATCCTCGCCGGCATCCAGCGCGGGGAAGGTACGATCGGCGTGCTCTTAAACGACAAAAAGACCGGCGACGAGATCAAAGAGACTGTCACCAATCTCAAGGTCACGAGCGAATCGGCGAAGGAAATCCTCGGCCGCTTCACGACCGTACGCGCTTTCTGGATCGCGCAGGGACGGCAGAATTTTGATTCGGGCCTGACCAAGGGCGATGTCGGTATCCGCTTCGAGCCGCGCCCCAACAAGTTCTACGAAGTCATGGGAGAAAATCTCGTCCATACAGGCAGCCAGAAGGCCAGCGACAAAGACTACGAACGGCCCAACACCATCACCGCGGTCATCGGCCGCCATTGGGGACCCGTCACGGCGGCCGCCGGTTCGATCAAATCGCGCGGCGGCATCGAGCTTCGCTACCGCCCCTTCCAGGACACGGAGCTGCCCGTTCTCAACCGTGTGGAAGTTCTGGGCCGGGGCTTCGATTTTTCGCGCGACGCTTTCATCCGCGATAAGCACCTCACCGGGCCCAATTACATGGCAGGCGCGCGCCTCAAGCTGAACAAATACCTCATGGCGGGTGTTCAGGCGGAGGATATTGCCGAAGATAGCCACATCCATGGAACGCTCAACATGTCCTTCGAGGATAGAGATATTGCGTATCTCCTCGGCTTCGTAACGTTTGCCAGATGACCCCACCACCTCTTTATCGCCTGTTCGCTGCCGCGAACGCC